>PMOH01000271.1:2174-8872 GCA_003161515.1 Deltaproteobacteria bacterium | reverse complement strand
GCGGCGCTCAGCTTCCTCGGCCTTGGCGTGCCGCCTCCAACTCCAAGTTGGGGCCGTATGATCAACGAGGCGACGATTTACTTCCGCACCGCGCCGTGGCTGGCGACCTTTCCGGGTCTCGCGATTTTTTACGCCGTGCTCAGCTTCAATCTTCTCGGTTACGGGTTTTTGCGCAGGCGCTCTCAATGATGCGACGAATCATGCTGGCTGTGATCGCGATCGCATTCGTTGCAGGATGCGGTGGCGGCCCGCCCCCGCTCAATTTGCCGCCGCACGCGATGGTACTCCGGCTCGCAGACGCCGACGACGTTCCAACCCTCGATCCGGCCGCCGGATACGACACCGTTTCGTGGACCTTCGAGCAGGCAATCTTCGACACGCTGGTGCGCTACGGCGACGGCAACATCGAGCTGGAACCCGATCTCGCGACCAGTTGGGAGAGTTCACCCGACGCAACGACTTTCACATTTCACATGCGCGCCGACGCGCGCTTTTCCGACGGACGAAATGTAACCAGCGACGACTTTCGCTACGGAATCGAACGCGTGCTGAATCCCGCAACGCGATCCAAGGGCATGGAGTATTACCGCGGTATCGCCGGAGCGGCCGACTTCGCTGCGCATCGGGCTGCGCACGTGAGCGGAATCGAAACGCCGGACAACTCGACAATCATTTTCCATTTGAACGCGCCCGATCCGATTTTCGGGCACAAGCTCGCGATGCCGTTTGCGTCCGCGATACCGCGTGACGTCGCGGAAAAATGGGGCGACGATTTTTCGCGCCACGTCGTCGGCAGCGGCGCGTTCATGCTGCGCGATTGGATTGGCGGCCAGCGCATCGTGCTGGTGAAAAATCCTTACTACTTCGCCAAACCGTTGCCCCATCTCGACGCGATCGTCGAATCGGTCGGCGTCAACCAGGAGCTGCAATGGCTGCGCTTCGACGCTGGGCAAATCGACGCGGTGGTCGATATTCCGCCGGCCGAGTTCCCCTACGTCATGAAAACTCCGGCGCTACGAAAGTTGACACTCGCGAAAACCACGGTCACCACCCGCTATCTCGGCATGAACTGCCAGATGTGGCCGTTTACCGACGTGCGCGTGCGCCGCGCTCTCAGTTATGCGATCGATCGCCACAAGCTGATCGCAATTTTGAATGGACGCGGCGTCGTCGCGCGAGGCGTCATGCCGCCGAACCTGCCCGGCTACGATCCTGGCCTCAAGGGTTACGACTACGATCCCGCGAAGGCGCGCGCATTGCTCGAAGAAGCGCATCTCGCGCACGGTTTCGATTTTGAGATATGGATGCGCGCCGATCAGACCATGTTGATGCTCGCGCAATCGATACAGCAGGACCTGGCGCCACTCGGCATCCACGCGAAGCTGAAGCCGGTTGCGTGGGGTCCGTTCCTCGAAGCAGTTCGTCAGCCGCGCACTGCGCAGGCGTTCATGCAGGGTTGGGAAGCTGACTTTCCCGATCCCGAAAATTTTCTGGGCGCGCTGCTCTCGCGCGCGCAATGGGGTTCCAACAATGACACTTTCTATTCCAATCCCGAGGTCGAGACGCTGCTTAGTGAAGCTGAGCCGATCGCCGATATGAAAAAGCGCTACGCACTTTACGATCAAGCCGAGAAGATCGTCGTCGATGATGCGCCGTGGGTTTTTCTCTACTACCCGGTCACGTACATAATCCGCCAGCCGTGGGTGCACGACTACGTAATCAATCCGATGCGCCCGACGCGCTTCGAGCGTGTCTGGCTCTCGCCCCATCCGGAATAGGGTGCGCGACAATTGCTTGCGACATCGACTATGATCGAAAAATCAGAGTGAGGAGCCAACCATGATAACGCAGGGCGACGATTATCCGATTCATCAAACGCCGGAGCCGGTTCAGCAGGTATTTACCAGCGACCGCAACTTTTACGACCGGTTCTTTTTCAACGGATACTTCCGCGAGGGTGAACCCTACTTCGCGGTCGCGATGGGAATTTATCCGAACGTGGGGATTATCGATTGCGCGTTCAGCGTCGTCGCCGGCGGCGTGCAGCATTGCGTGCGCGCATCGCGAGTGCTGGGCGCGGAGCGGATGGACACGCGGGTCGGCCCGATTTCAATCGAGATCGTGCGCCCGATGCGATCGATGCGGCTGCGCGTCGATCATGAAGCGGTGAAGGCCGATCTGATGTTCGAAGCGCGCGCCGATGCGATCGAAGAGCCTCGTTTTTCGCGACGCGCCGGGCCGCGGCTCGTCATGGATCTGACGCGCTTCACGCAGCATGGTGGTTACAGCGGCAGCCTGACTGTCGCCGGCAAGAGTTACGACGCGAAGCCGTCGCGGGTGTGGGGTTCGCGCGATCGTTCGTGGGGTGTGCGGGGAATCGGCCCGCAGGATCCGGCGGGAGTGCCGTCACCGACGCCCGTGATGGGTCAGTTCTACTGGCTGTGGTCGCCGAGCAATTTCGAGGACGTGTGCACGCATTGCGACTGCAATGAAAACGCCGACGGGTCGCGATGGCACCAGTTCGGCGCTGTTACGCACGCGGAGTTGGGCGCGCCGCTCGATCTTGCGACCGGCGTCGATTTCAATATCAACTACGCGCCCGGAACGCGGCACGCGAAGAGCGCGGAGGTAGTTTTGGGCAGCCCGCGCGGCGAAAACCGAATCGAGCTGAAGACGCTTTACAACTTCTACATGCAGGGCATCGGTTATTTTCATCCGAAGTGGGGCCACGGAATGTACGTCGGGCCGGACGTTTCAACCTACGAGTCGTTCAAAACCGCCGACGTCAACGAGCGCGACCTGATGCATCAGCACATCCAGGCCGTGTGCCAGGCAAAAATGGGTTCGCGCGAGGGCATGGGGATTCTCGAGATGGCCATCCTCGGGCCGCACGAGCGCAGCGGCTTCAAGGAATTCCTCGACATGCATTCGTAGCGGAACGAAGTTCAGTTCCGGAGCTTGTCGAGGATGCGGCCGACGAATCCTTCCGGCTTTTTTACCTCGACCGGCGCGGGCTCGCGGCCTTCTTTCAGTGCGGCGAAAATTTCTTCGACTTCGCCGTCAACCGGGAAGCGGCCGGTGCTCGATTTCGAAAATACCAGGCGACCGTTCACGATCACGTCGAACTGGCCGGATTTGCCGGCGGTGATTTTCGCCTGTTCGCCGAAGGTGGAATCTAATGATGCGGCCAGACTGGCCGCGCGTGGCTTGTAGCCTCAAGCCGAGCAGTAAAGAATTTCAGTTGCCATAGTTAGAGCGTACTCGCCGACTTCGCGCGGCACAAACTACTTGCCGTTGGGGATGTCCACGAACACCGCGGCAGCGACCACCGACGACCACAGTCCGTCGCGATCGCCAATCGCCGATTGGGTCACGTTGCGCGTCGTCACGATCTTGTCAGACATGCGCCACAGATCCTTGCGCTCGTCGTAGCTGAGATTCGGATCGAAGTCGACGCCGAGAATCGTCGCGAGCATCATCGCCGCCAGATCCTCGGCGTAGTCGCCCGCCTTCTGATCGGTTTCGCCGGTGCTGTGATGCTCCGACAGGTATCCGTACTGCGCTGGGTTGCTCGGCAGTGCGACGCCGACCGACGACGCGATCAGCCGATGCGGTTCGTTGGTCGCATTATCGCTCATCACGGCAAAAACGATCTGCCCCGGGGTCAGATACTTCAGGCCTTCCTGCTGGCTGAGCAATTTGCAGTTGGGCGGGAAGATCGATTTGACGCGCACCAGGTTGAACTCGGCAATTCCTGCGGAGCGCAAAGCGAGCTCGAAAGAAGTCAGCTTCTCTCGATGCCGCCCCACGCCCTTGGTCAGAAATGTCCCCTTCGGGATCGGCCCCATTTATTCGTCTCCTCTCCGATGCCGCTTTCTTTTATACGAATCCGCCGCTCGAACGCTACACGGTGTTCACTGGCGAATACTCGCCGAACACCTTGCGCATCGCGTCAGAAATTTCCCCCAGCGTGCACCATCCGCGCACCGCATCGACGATCGGCGGCATCAGATTGTTGCCGTCGCGTGCCGCGTCCTCGACCCGCACGAGCGCTTTCTTTGCCGTCTCTGCGTTTCGTTCCGCCCGCACGCGCGCGACGCCCGCCTTCTGTTTGGCCTCAAGTTCCGGTTTGACCCGCAGAATTTCCCCTGGCGGTGCGCCGCCCCCGGTAAACTGGTTGACCCCTACGATAATTCGCTGCTTCTTTTCAATCTCACGCTGGTAAATGAATGCCGCATTCTGAATTTCGCGCTGCATGTAGCCGCGCTCGATGGCCGCGACCG
Organism: Deltaproteobacteria bacterium; assembly: GCA_003161515.1. Taxonomy (GTDB): domain Bacteria; phylum Desulfobacterota; class Binatia; order Binatales; family Binataceae; genus Binatus. The sequence continues at coordinate 4,589 of PMOH01000271.1, read as the reverse complement.
CGCCGCCGAAGTCGTCGATCTTCGACAGGTACTCGACCGCCTTGGTTTCAAGCTCGGTCGTCAGCCGCTCGACGTAGTACGAGCCACCGAGCGGATCGATCGTGTCCGCGACGTCCGTTTCGTGCGCGATAAGCTGCTGAGTGCGAAGCGCGAGCAGCACCGAGGATTCAGTCGGCAGCGCGAGTGCTTCGTCTTTGGAATTGGTGTGCAGCGACTGCGCTCCGCCGAGCACCGCGGCCAGCGCCTGCATCGTAACGCGCACGACGTTGTTGTCCACTTGCTGCGCGGTGAGCGTCGAGCCGGCGGTCTGCGCATGAAATCGCATCATCATCGAGCGTTCGTCTTTCGCGCCGAAACGCTCCTTCATTATTTTTGCCCAGAGCCGCCGCGCCGCGCGAAATTTCGCGACTTCCTCGAAGAAATTGTTGTGCACGTTGAAGAAGAACGACAGCCGGCTGGCGAACGCATCGATTTGCAATCCAGCTTTCAGCGCGGCGTCAACGTATGCGATCCCATCGGCAATTGTGAAGGCGAGTTCCTGCGCGGCGGTCGAGCCGGCTTCGCGGATGTGGTAGCCGGAGATCGAGATCGTGTTCCAGTTCGGAACTTCCTTGGTCGCGAAGCTGAAAATGTCGGTGATGATGCGCATCGAGCCGCGCGGCGGATAGATGTACGTCCCGCGCGCGACGTATTCCTTGAGCACGTCGTTCTGGATGGTGCCGTTGACCTTGCTCCAGCTAACCCCGCGTCGCTCGGCAACGACCAGGTACAACGCGAGCAGGATCGACGCGGTCGCGTTGATCGTCATCGAGGTCGAAATTTTGTCGAGTGGTAACTCGGCAAGCAGCACGTCCATGTCGGCGAGCGAGCAAATCGGGACGCCGACGCGTCCAACCTCGCCTTCGGCCAGCGGATGATCGGAATCGCGCCCCATTTGCGTCGGGAGATCGAACGCGACCGACAGTCCAGTCTGGCCCTGATCGAAAAGATAGCGGTAGCGGCGGTTTGATTCTTCCGCGCTGCCGAAGCCCGCGTACTGGCGCATCGTCCATAGCCGTCCGCGATACATCGTCGGCTGTACGCCACGCGTGAACGGATACTCGCCGGGAAAACCGAGGTCGTTGACGAAATCGAAGTCGTCCAGGTTTTCGGGATCGTACGCGCGCTCGATTTCGATCCCCGAGCTGGTGACGAACTTTGGCTTGCGCTCGGGCCCGCGCTTCAGCGACGGATTGAGTTTGCGTTCCTCCCAATCCTTGCGGGCATCTGCGATTTTGCGATCGTCGTCAGGCATCGTAGCTTAACTCTACTGTTCGATTCCGGCCGGCTCTACTACTCGATCACCAGCATCAGCTGGCCCTTTTCGACCGCCTGGCCGGCGGCAACTTTAATTTCCACGACCTTGCCGGCCTTCGGCGCTTTGACTTCATTTTCCATTTTCATCGCCTCGACCACGACGATACCCTGGCCGGCTTTTACTTCGTCGCCGACCGCGACCAGCAGGTTGACGACGCGTCCCGGCATCGCGGATTTTATTTCGACGCGGCCGCTGATTTCGCGCGGCTTGCCGGCCGCGCGCGCCGTTCGCCTCGACGCGTCGGCGACGGTCAGGCGGGTCGAGCCGGTACGCGACGCAACTACAGTTTCCTCGCCGTCGCGCGCCACGTCGAAATCGAACGAGCGATTGTCAACGAGCACCGAAAACGACACCGGGCCGACCCGGCGCACGTCGGCTTCGAAACGATTCTTGCCGAAGGTGATCGAGAACGAGTCGGCGGCGAGCTCCTCAATCTCGATTTCGTGTTCGTTGCCGTCAAGAATCGCGAGGTATCGCATCGAGTAGAGTCCCGGCTATCGCCGCAGCATGTCGAGCCGGCCGAGCATCCGCCACGCGGAAGTACTTGGCGGCGAGGCCGGCTGCACGCCGGCGTCATTGCCGTGATTGGTGTTCTTCTGCGCCGCGATTGCGGCGAGAAAAATCGCGGCGAGTTCCGCACCGCGCGGCGCCGCGCCGTTTTCATTCGGATGGTACTCGTGGTTGATGAAATTGGTGTCGAAGTCGCCCTTGAGAAACTTCGGATGGGTCATGATCCAGCGGTGGAAATCCAGATTGGTGCGAAGCTCTCCGGAAATAACGAATTCGCCGAGCGCGCGGCGCATCCGGTCGATCGCCTCGTCGCGATCAGCGCCCCACACCGCCAGCTTGGAGATCATCGGATCGTAAAAGACCGGAACTTCGGCGCCCGCGTAAACGCCGGCGTCGTTGCGCACGCCGGGACCGTCGGGAAATCTGAGCGTCTCGATTTTTCCCGGCGCCGGTACGAATCCGGCCGCGGGATCTTCGGCATAGATGCGGCACTCGATCGCCCATCCGCGCTGCGCGAGATCCTTTTGCTTGAACGGCAGCTTCGCGCC
>PMOH01000271.1:0-2120 GCA_003161515.1 Deltaproteobacteria bacterium | reverse complement strand
TCGCCCATCTCGGCGCGCATCTTCGGCGTGATGAACGGCGAGGGCGATTCCTCGACGACCTTCTGATTGCGCCGCTGAATCGAGCATTCGCGCTCGAATAGATGGACGGTGTTGCCGTGCGCGTCGGCGAGCACTTGCACTTCGATATGGCGCGGCTGCTTGAGAAATTTCTCGACGTAGAAGCGGCCGTCGCCGAATGACGACTTGGCCTCGCTTGCGACCGTGCGCACGATCGACGCGAGGTCTTTGTCGTTCTCGACGTAGCGCAGGCCCTTGCCGCCGCCGCCAGCGGCCGCTTTCACCATGATCGGATACCCGATCTTTTTCGCGATCGCGGCTACCTGGGCTTCGGTCTCGAGGGTTCCCGGCGAACCTGGGACGACCGGCACTCCGGCCTTGGACATCAGTTTGCGCGCTTCAACCTTGTCGCCCATCCGCTCGATCGCGTCGGGCGGCGGTCCGATCCAGGTGAGGCCGGCCTTCTGCACTGCGCGGGCGAATGCGGCGCGCTCGGAGAAAAAACCGTAGCCGGGATGAACCGCGTCGGCCTTCAGGCGTTTCGCGGCTTCAAGAATTTTCGCGGTGTTGAGATAACTCTCGGCGGCCGGCGCGGGACCGACGGGGTACGCATGATCGGCTTCGCGCACGTGGAGCGCGGCGCGATCGGCGTCGGAGTAAACGGCGATCGATTCGATTCCCAACTCGCGGCATGCGCGGATGATCCGCACGGCGATNNCTCCAGCGCAGAATCTTAAGTCGCGCGCGAAAAGAATCGCGCGCTGTATAAGGACCCTCACCTTCGATCCTCTCCCTTTCAGGGAGAGGGGAAGAGCGGATCGCGCCCGCTATACAGTGGTCTGTCAAAGTGGGATGTTGCCGTGCTTGCGTGGGGGATTTTTTTCGCGCTTGTTTGCGAGCGCTTTCAGCGCGCCGATCAGTTTGGGACGCGTGTCGTGCGGCATGATCACTTCATCTATATAGCCAAGCTCGGCGGCCTTGAACGGATTGGCGAAAGTTTTGCGATATTCGTCGGCCAGCCGCTTGCGCTCGACGACCGCGTCTTTGGCGTTGGCGAGCTCGTTGCGAAAAACGATGTTGATCGCCTGCTCGGGTCCCATCACGGCGATCTCGGCGCTTGGATAGGCGAAGTTGAAATCGCCACGAATATTTTTCGACGACATGACGTCGTAGGCACCGCCGTAGGCCTTGCGCGTGATCACCGTCACCTTCGGCACGGTCGCCTCGCAGAAGGCGTAGAGCAGTTTCGCGCCGTGCCGAATAATTCCGGCGAACTCCTGCTGGGTGCCGGGCAGAAATCCGGGCACATCGACGAAGGTGACGAGTGGAATGTTGAAGGCGTCGCAAAAGCGGACGAAGCGCGCGCCTTTGACCGACGCGTCGATATCGAGCGCTCCCGCCAGGAACGACGGCTGGTTCGCGACGATTCCAACCGAGTAGCCGCCCATCCGAGCGAACCCGATCAACATATTCTGCGCGTAGTCTTTCTGCACTTCGAGCAAGTGGCCGTCGTCGACGACGCGACGGATTATGTCGCCCATGTCGTAAGGCTTGTTGGGACTTTCGGGAACGATCGAATCCAGCGCGGCGTCGATTCTCGCGGAGTCGTCGCTGCTCGCGATGAACGGCGGATCTTCGACGTTGTTCGACGGCATGTATGAGAATAGTTCGCGGACCATCGCGAGCGCGCCGGCGTCGTCGTCGGCCTCGAGATGGCAGACGCCGGACTTCTGGCTATGCGCGTCGGCGCCGCCGAGTTCCTGCATCGTGACTTCCTCGTGCGTGGCGGCTCGGATCACGTCGGGGCCGGTGAGGAACATGTACGAGGTGTCGCGGACCATCACGATGAAATCGGTAATCGCCGGCGAATACACAGCGCCGCCCGCGCACGGTCCCATAATTACGGAAATTTGCGGGACGACTCCCGACGACATCACATTGCGCAGAAAAATATCCGCGTAGCCTGCGAGCGATACGACGCCTTCCTGGATGCGCGCGCCGCTGCCGTCGTTGAGGCCGATCACCGGGCATCCGGTTTTCGTCGCGAGGTCCATCACCTTGCAGACCTTCTCGGCGAATGCGCCCGAGAGGCTGCCACCGAA
>PMOH01000112.1 GCA_003161515.1 Deltaproteobacteria bacterium | reverse complement strand
TTCTGAATCCGATCGACGATCCCGCCCTCGCTGTTCGACTGAAACGTCTCGACCTTCATTTCCAGTTCGCTTCCCAGCCGCTTCAGTTCCTTGTCGATATCGGCCAGACGGGTTCGGCCGTAAACTTCGGGCTCGCGTTCGCCGAGCAGATTAAGGTTGGGTCCATGAATCACCAGCACCGCGACGGGGCCGCCAGCACCGCTCGTCGCGGCTCGATCAGCAATTTTCCCGACTTTAGCCCTCGTCACCTTCGCCGCACCACTTTTCATTGAACCGCACCCTCGATGCGACTGCAAGCACGGGCCGTATCCACTGTCCACCGGTCAGTCATCAGTAGAGTCTTCATCGCGCGCCTTGAGCGCATCCTGGTACACTTCGCGACGCTGTTTACCGGTCAGCCGCGCGACCACCGCGCTCGCTTGCTTGAGTCCGAGACCCGCCTCGCGCAGAACTTCGAGCGCCTCGCGCACGTCGATCGCGACATCGGCAGTTTCCGACTTCTCCGGCGCGCCGGCGACGACGATCACGATCTCGCCAAGCGCAGGCGTCGCCGCAAAGATCCGTTGCAGTTCGCCGAGCGTCCCACGAAGAGTGCGCTCGTAGGTCTTGGTGATTTCACAAACCACCGCCGCGTCGCGCGATTCGCCGAACGCCACCGCCATCGCAGCGAGCGTGTCCGCGACCCGGCGCGCGGCTTCGTAAAAGACCATCGTGCGCGGCTCGCGCCGCAGTTCTTCCAGCGCCTTGTGCCGCGCCGCGTCGCGCGTCGGAATAAATCCCTCGAAGGTGAATCTGTCGGTCGGGATTCCCGCAATCGAGATCGCTGCGACCAGCGCCGACGCTCCCGGCACCGCAATCACGCGCACGCCAGCCTCCAACGCCGCGCGCACCAGCCGGAAGCCAGGATCGGAAATCGCGGGCGTGCCCGCGTCGGTGACGAGCGCGATTTTTTCGCCCGCCTTCAGCCGCTCGACCAGCTCGGGCACGCGCCGCTCTTCATTATGCTCGAAATGGCTAATCGTCGGCGTGCCGATCTGATGACGCGCGAGCAACTGCCCGGTGCGCCGCGTGTCCTCGCATGCGATCAGGCTGACCTCGCCCAGCGTGCGAACTGCGCGCGCCGAAATGTCGTCAGGATTTCCGATCGGCGTCGCGACTACATATAAAATCCCGCCAGCCTTGGTTTGTCTATTTGCGCGATTAGCCATTACAATTCGAGACTAGAATTCAAAGTGACTATTCGCCCCCGGAGTAATCATCGTGGCCGAAGGCAAAGCTACCCTCCTCATCTCATGCATCGACCGCCCCGGCATCATAGCCCGCGTCGCCAACCACTTGTTCACACTCGGCTGCAATATTATCACCTCCGACCAGTACTCCGACGACGAGGACGGCCACTTCTTCTGGCGCATCCACTTCGAAAGCCTGCGACTGCCGGTAGGCGAACTGTCGAAAGAGCTCGACGCCTCGATGCCGTCGCTGCTGCCGTGGGAGCGACTCAAGTGGGCGATTTTCGACGTCGCCAAACGCGACCGCATCGTCATTATGGTCTCGCGCCTGCCGCACTGCATGATCGATCTGCTGAGCCGGCATCATGTCGGCGAACTCGACGGCGACGTGGTCGGCGTCGTCAGCAATCATCCCGATCTCGAATCGCTGGTGCGTCCGTTCGAAGTACCGTTCAAGGTGATTCAGGTTCCGAAGGACGACAAACAGAATTCCGAAGCCGCGCTATTGAAGCATCTCGGCGATCTACAGGCCGACACCGTGGTCCTCGCGCGCTATATGCAGGTGCTGTCGGGCGAATTTCTCGGTGCATGGAAGAAGCCGATCGTCAACATTCACCACAGCTTCCTGCCCGCCTTCGCCGGCCAGCGTCCGCACAAGCAAGCGCATGACCGTGGCGTGAAACTAATCGGCGCAACCGCGCATTACGTAACCGAAGAACTCGACGCCGGCCCGATAATCGCGCAAGCCACCGCTCCAATGACTCATCGCGACACCGTCGCCGACCTGGCGCGCAAGGGCAAAGACCTNNACAATAGTCTTCGAATAGTGTACCTCTCCCTTCGGGAGAGGTCGCGCCCGGGCGCGGGTGAGGGCGCATGCATCATGCGCAATATCAATCAAGCCGGCCCAGTAAAAAAACTCAACGACCGATTCGCAAACGATATGATCGGCGACCAGTACAACCCAAACACGATCGTCGCGCAGGCCAGCACTCCCATCAGCCCGTAATTCCACGCCTCGAAGCGCACCGTACCCTCGTCGCCGCGCGGCTGTTCGAAGAACATCACCCGAATCGGCTTCAAGTAGTAATACAAAGACACTACTGAATTGAGTATTCCGACAATAGCCAGTATGTAGAACTGACCTTTAATCACTGCCGCAAACAAATAGAACTTCCCAATGAAGCCCACAGTCAATGGGATACCGGTCAGTGAGAAAAGAAATATAGTCAGTGCGACAGCCGGAACGATTCCGCCGCGCCACGCCAGCCCGCGATACGC
>PMOH01000124.1 GCA_003161515.1 Deltaproteobacteria bacterium | reverse complement strand
CACTTCCGCCGACAGCATCGTGCCGACGGTGCGGTTCACGTTGCGAATGGGAAGATGAATTTCGACCGGCCTGCGATGTTCGAGGGCGTCCTTGGCCAGCTCGATGATCTGATTGTCGAGTGCCTTATCGAGTCCGTGATCCTGCAGCTCGACACAATGCAGCGGCTCGTCCGGGCCGACATCGGGACGGCGCAAGATATTCGCCAGATCGACGTTGCGCGCTTTCCAATGCGCGATCGCTTCATTGGGATCGAGACATTCGACGTGGCCAACCATTTCCGCAAGCGTGCGGAAACCCAACTGCGCCATGTATTCGCGCAGTTCGTCCGCGATGAACATCATGAAGTTCACAACGTGCTCGGGCTTGCCCGAAAATTTCTCGCGGAGCACCGGATCCTGCGTCGCGATACCGACCGGGCAGGTGTTGAGATGGCAGACGCGCATCATGATGCATCCGGAGGCGACCAGCGCGGCGCTGGCGAAACCAAATTCCTCGGCGCCGAGCAGCGCGGCGACTGCAACGTCGCGGCCGGTCTTGAGCTGGCCGTCGGTCTCGACGTGAATGCGTCCGCGCAGACCGTTCATCACCAGTGTCTGCTGGGTCTCGGCAAGTCCGAGCTCCCACGGAACTCCCGCGTGCTTGATCGATTGCAGCGGCGACGCTCCGGTGCCGCCGTCGTAGCCACTGATCAGCACGACGTCGGCTTTGGCTTTCGCGACTCCGGCCGCGATGGTGCCGACGCCGACTTCGGCAACCAGTTTGACGCTGATGCGCGCGCGATTGTTTGAATTCTTGAGATCGTGGATCAGCTGCGCGAGATCTTCGATCGAATAAATATCGTGATGCGGCGGCGGAGAGATCAGCCCGACTCCAGGCGTCGAGTAGCGAATCTTCGCGATGAAATCGTCAACCTTGTGACCGGGGAGCTGACCGCCTTCGCCGGGCTTTGCGCCCTGCGCCATCTTGATCTGCAGTTCGTCGGCGTTGACGAGGTAGTGACTGGTGACACCGAAGCGCGCCGACGCCACCTGCTTGATCGCGCTGCGACGGAAATCGCCGTTGGCGTCGCGCACGAAACGCGCGGGATCCTCGCCGCCCTCGCCGGTATTGCTCTTGCCGCCGATCCGGTTCATCGCGATGGCGAGATTTTCGTGCGCCTCCTTGCCGATCGATCCGAATGACATTGCGCCGGTCTTGAAGCGCTTGACGATCTCGGTGGCCGGCTCGACTTCTTCGAGCGGCACCGGCGGCCGGCTGGAATTGAACTTGAGCAGCGACCGAAGCGTGGCGAGCGAGCGGCTCTGCTCGTCAACCGCCTTTGTGTATTCCTTGAACAACCGGAAATTTCCAGAGCGCACCGAATGCTGCAGGCGCGCGATCGTGTTCGGGTTGTACATGTGGAATTCGCCGGCGCGACGCCACTGGTACTGACCGCCGACATCGAGATCGCCGTCGAGATTCTTCGCCACCTTGAACGCGTAGTTGTGACGATCCGCAGTCTCCCGCGCGATCGCATCGAGGCCAACGCCAGCCACGCGCGACGGCGTCCAGGTGAAGTACTTGTCGATCACATCTTGCGCCAGTCCGATCGCCTCGAAGATTTGCGCGCCGCGATAACTCTGCGTCGTCGAGATCCCCATCTTGGACGCGACTTTCGTGATGCTTTTGCCGATGGCTTTGACGAAGTTGTGGACCGCCGTGTCTTCGTCGATGTCGCGCAGTTGGCCGTCGCGAATCATCCCGGCCATCGTCGCGAATGCGAGGTACGGATTGACCGCGCCGGCGCCGTAACCGACCAGCAGACAGAAGTGCATCGCCTCGCGCGGCTCGCCCGATTCGACGACGAGGCCCGCGCGCGTGCGCGTGCCTTCACGGATCAAATGATGATGCACCGCTCCGGTCGCGAGCAGCGCGGGGATGGCGGCGTAGTCCGCGTTCACACCGCGATCGGAAAGCACGATTATCGTGTAGCCGGATTCGATCGCGTCGGAGGCGCCTTTGCAAAGCGCGTCGAGCGCCGCGCGAAGTCCCGCTTCACCATCCGCGACGCGGTAAAGCGTTGGCAGCGTGATGGTTCGCAGGCCTTCGACGTTCAGCCGCTTGATCCTTTCGAGTTCCTCGTTGGTGAGAATCGGCTGCTTGAGTTGAAGCTGGCGGCAATGTCGCGGCGATTCCTCGAACAGATTATCCTCGGCGCCAATCGTCGTCTCGGTCGAGGTCACCAGCTCCTCGCGAATCGGATCGATCGGCGGATTCGTCACCTGCGCGAACAACTGCTTGAAGTAATTGTAGAGCGGTTGCGATTTGTTCGAGAGAACGGCGAGCGGAGTGTCGGTGCCCATCGAGCCGACCGGCTCCTGCCCGTTGGTCGCCATCGGCGCGAGGATCATTTTGAGATCCTCGATCGTGTAGCCGAACGACTGCTGCTGCTTGAGCAACTCGTCGGTTTCGAAGTATTCAACCGCGGGCGCACCGCCGGCTTCCGGCAGCGATTCGAGAGTGACCAGGCTGCTGTCGAGCCATTGGCGATACGGTTGCCGCGCCGCTATCGATTCCTTGATCTCTTCGTCCTGCACGATTCGGCCGAGCGAGGTGTCGATGAGAAACATCCTGCCCGGCTGCAGCCGCCCTTTGTGCGCAACGTTTTCCGGCGCGATGTCGAGGACGCCGGTCTCGGACGCCATCACGACCAGCCCGTCCTTGGTCACCGTGTAGCGCGACGGACGCAGCCCGTTGCGATCGAGCACCGCGCCAATTCTGATCCCGTCGGTAAACGCGATCGACGCCGGGCCGTCCCACGGCTCCATCATGCACGAATGAAAATGGTAGAAGGCGCGCTTGCCGTCGCTCATCTGCGCGTCGTTCTGCCACGCTTCCGGGATCATCATCATGACGGCGTGCGGCAGCGAGCGCCCGGTGCGAATCAGCAGTTCGAGACAATTATCGAAGGTTGCCGAGTCGCTGCCGTTGGGCTCGACGATCGGCAGCAGCTTCTTGATGTCGTCGCCGAACAGCGGCGAGGAAAAAAGTTTCTCGCGCGCGACCATCCAGTTGATATTGCCGCGCAGCGTGTTGATTTCGCCGTTGTGCGACATGAAACGGTACGGATGCGCGCGATCCCAGCTTGGGAACGTGTTGGTCGAGAACCGTTGATGCACCATCGCGAGCGCGGTCTTGAATTCGGCATCGAGCAAGTCGGGAAAGAACTCCGGCAACTGCGTCGAGATCAGCTGACCCTTGTAAACCACGGTCAGCGCCGAGAGGCTGCAAAAATAAAATAGTTCCGGATCGAACAGCCCGAGTTTTTCCGCTTCGGTCGTCGTGCGTTTGCGAATTACGTACAGCTTGCGCTCGAGCGCCTCGACGCCGTGCACATCCGCACTGCGCGCGATGAAGACCTGGCGAATCGCGGGCATCCCGCGCCGCGCGATATCGCCGCACGCGGTTTCCACCACCGGCACGTCGCGCCATCCGAGGATTCGCTGTCCTTCCTCGTTGACGATTCGCTCGAATGCGTCCTCGCATTCCTTGCGCTTCACCGCGTCGAGCGGCAGGAACACCTGGCCGACGCCGTATTCACCGCGCGCCGGCAGTTGGAAGCCGAGCCCGGCCGCCTTGCTCGCGAAAAACTCGTGCGGAATCTGCAGCAGGATTCCCGCGCCGTCGCCCGTGCGCGCATCGCATCCGCAGGCGCCGCGATGCGTCAGGTTGTCGAGCACCTGCAGACCCTTCGCCACGATGTCATGCGAGCGCTCGCCCTTGATGTTGACGACGAAACCGACGCCGCACGCGTCATGCTCGTTGGCGGGATCGTAGAGACCCTGTTTTTTGGGGACGCTTTGGTAGTTATGCATCATGACACCCGCCTTGAATCCGGGGGCGCAGATTTCGCGGAGGCGTGGCGATGCCGCCTGCCGTTGACCGGCTCGCTCGAGTCGCCATTGGTGTGCGGCGAAATCAAACCGCGCTCGGTATGCGTCGAGAGCACCACCATCGTCTCCGTCCGCGCCACTCCCTCGATCGAGCGGATCGTGCTGATGAGCCGCTCGAGCGACGAAGTGTTTTCGGTTTTGACTTTCATCATCAGCGTATGCTGACCGGTGACGTGATGGCATTCGAGAACGTCGTCCAGCAGCGCGACAGATTCCTCGAACAGCGAAATCGTTTTCGGATGCGCGATCGACACGCCGATAAACGCAGTGACGTCCTTGCCGAGGCGCGTCGCATCGACGGTCGCGTGATA
>PMOH01000403.1 GCA_003161515.1 Deltaproteobacteria bacterium | reverse complement strand
GCGAGACCTAGCGCCAGGATTCCACCGGTCGAGGTGCCGGCGAACAGGGTGATCGTGTCAGCCCGGTTCTGCAGCAGCGCAGGATACGCGCCTGAGAGCCGATTCAGCAGAACCGCGCTCAGTACGCCGCGGATACCACCGCCATCGCAGGACAGTATTCGAAAATTTGGCATGCGACGTTGCCTCCCGATAAGTCTCAGATCGCGCCGAAAAAGGCAGACAGGAAGTTTATCCGCGATCCGCGCGCATCGGTCAACAGTATAGTAGTGTTTCTGTACTGTTCGTAATTTCACACGATGGTTGGGGTATCGCGTCGATTGGATTGTTGCGCAGGCCGACGACAGTTTTTGTGCCTTGGGTTACGGCAGCGGCGCGAATGTTTTTTCATGACAGGTTTTCTCAGCGACTATGATGTTGTTACTAATGATGCGGGAATAGTTTGATACGGCGGCGCGAGAATGATGAAGACCCTCGAGGAACCAATGCACGAGGCCGGGAGCGGAGCGTCTTCGAGCGAAGTGCTCGCCGTTTTGCGGCGGTTTTGGGGGTTTGAGAGTTTGCGGCCGCTGCAGTCCGAGGCTATCCAGGCCGGACTCGAGCGGCGCGACTCGCTGGTCGTGATGCCGACCGGCGGCGGCAAGTCGCTGTGCTACCAGGTGCCGCCTGCGGTCGCGCGACGCACCGACGTCGTGGTCTCGCCGCTGATTGCGTTGATGAAGGACCAGGTCGATGCGCTCCGCCTCTCGGGTTATCCGGCGGCGGCGCTGCATAGCGGGATGGATCAGATGGAGCTGCGTGACGTCGAGCGCGAGATCGCCGGCGGGCGGCATCATCTTATATTCGTCGCGCCGGAGCGGTTGCTGACGCCGCGATTTCTCGAGCTTGCCGCGCGCCTGAAAGTTACCAGCTTCGCGATCGACGAGGCTCATTGCATCAGCCAGTGGGGTCACGATTTCCGCCCGGAATACCGCAGGCTCGCGGAATTGAAGGCGCGCTTTCCGGGCGCAAGCATTCACGCATACACGGCGACGGCGACCGAGCGCGTGCGCGGCGATATCGTCGAGCAACTCGGACTCACAGACCCACAGGTGCTGGTCGGATCCTTCGATCGTCCGAACCTGCTCTATCGCGTGCGTCCGAAGGTGGATGTGAACGCGCAAATCGGAGAGACGATTCGGCGCCATAAAGGTGAGGCGTCGATCGTTTATAGCATCAGCCGAAAAGATACAGAGAACATCGCCGCGTACCTGGCGTCGCAAGGTGTGCGCGCGGCGGCCTATCATGCCGGGATGGAAGCAGACGAACGTAGGCGCACGCAGGATCGCTTCGCGGCCGAGGAGATCGACGTGGTGGTGGCGACGGTCGCGTTCGGGATGGGGATCGATCGCAGCGACATCCGATGTGTGATCCATGCGGCGCTGCCGAAGTCGATCGAGGCCTACCAGCAGGAGACCGGCCGCGCCGGTCGCGACGGCTTGCCCGCGGAGTGCGTGCTGTTCTACTCGGCGGCCGACGTGATGCGCTGGCGCAACCTGATGGAACGGAGCGCGGCGGAATCGGCGACTCCACCTGAAGTTTTGGAGAGCGGAAAACTGTTGCTCGAAGAAGTGCGGCGCTTCGCGACGGTCGTTCGATGCCGTCATGCGGCGCTGTCCGCATACTTCGGCGAGACCTATAAAGGAGCTAGCTGCGGGGCCTGCGACTTTTGTCTGGGTGAGGTGGAAGGCGTCGCGGATTCCACTGTGCTCGCGCAGAAGGTGCTGTCCTGCGTCGCACGCGTCGAGCAGCGCTTCGGCGTCGAACACGTGGTTGACGTCCTGAGTGGCGCGAGCAGCGAGCGGCTCCGTCGATTAGGCCACGAAAAACTTTCTACCTATGGCCTGCTGAAGGATGTTCCGCGCAAGACCTTGACCAACCTGGTCTATCAATTAGTCGATGCCGGCTTGCTCGAGCGCACACCGGGCGATCGTCCAATGCTAAAGTTGAACGCCTTGTCATGGGAAGTGATGCGCGGGGCACGTGCTGTCACACTGCTACAGGCGAAAGAGTCGAAATCGAAAAGAACGCGAATCGAAGAAGCCTCGTGGCTCAACGTCGACGAGGCGCTGTTCGAGAGCCTGCGCAAACTGCGGCGGGAAATCGCGGCCGAGCGCTCCGTGCCCGCCTATGTAATCCTTCACGATGCGACACTGCGCGAACTCGCCAGCGTCAGACCCATAACAGTCGAAGCGCTGCGCTATATTCGCGGGATGGGCGAAAGAAAACTGACTGACTTCGGCGCGCGCGTCGTCGAATGCATTAAGTCTCACCATTAAGGCGCCGTCACTGGAAGTGCGTGGAGAGCAACCAGCGCCATCAGCGTGGTAGATCGCGGCTGAGTGCTTGAACGTCGGAGCCGTTCTGGGCGAAACTCGTGCCAATTGAACGACCGTTTAAGGAGACAAGAACGCGATGATGACCGGACAGCAATACAAAAAGTCGCTCGATGACAATCGCGAAACGTACTTCGAAGGCGAGCGGGTGCGCGACATCGTCAATCATCCGCTGCTCGGCGAATGCGTCTCGCGAATCGCCGAGGGTTACGACAAGTTTTACTCGCCCGAGCCCGGGGCGGTCAGCCCGTTGATGAAAATCCCGCGCTCGGCGAACGAGTTGCGCGATCGGATTCCGCTGCTGCTCGAGTCCGACATCGTCGCCAACGTGACTTACCAGTCGATCATGACACTGACAACAGCGGCAACCCGAATCCAGGACGCGCTGCCCGAATATGCGGAGCGCATTCGCAACTACGTTCACGCGGCGCAGTGCAAAGACATTCGCATCGTCGAGTGCATCACGGACGCCAAGGGCGATCGCTCCCGTCCGCCTGGCAAGCAGGACGATCCCGACGCATATACGCGCGTGGTCGAGCGGCGCGCCGACGGCGTCGTGATTCGCGGCGCCAAATTGCACATCACGGGCGCGTCGATGGCGCATGACCTGATGGTGATTCCGACCAAGGCGATGAAGCCCGGCGAGGAGGCGTACGCGATCGGATGCGCGGTGCCGGTCAATTCGCCCGGGGTCAAAATAATCGACACGACTTTCGCCCCGCGCCATCCCGACACGCGCACGTTTCCGGTCTCCGCGAAAATTCACATGGCCGAAGGATTCGTGATCCTCGACGACGTCTTCGTCCCGAACGAGCGCATCTTCCTCGACGGCGCCGTCGCGCAGGCCGCAGTCTTCGCGCATTCGCTCGGGCTCTGGGAGCGCCTCGGCGGACTCTCGGCGATGGCGGAAGAAGGCGATCAGCTGGTCGGCTTCGCGCAGCTCGTCGCGGAGTCCAACGGCCTGGCCGGCGAAGGGCATATCAAGGAGAAAATCTCCGAGATGCTCATCCACGCCACCTTGATTCGCGCCGCGCTCGAGGCTGCGATCGCGAACTGCCAGATTACCGATCAAGGCGCGTTCCCCGACGAGCTGTACACCAACGCCGGCAAGTATCACGGTGCGGCGAACTACAACCTGATGGTGCGCCATCTGCACGACATCTCGGGCGGCTCGATCCTGACCGCGCCGGGCGTCGCTGATCTCGAAAACGAAGTGACCGGCCCGCTCGTTCGCAAGTATATGGGGACGAGCAACGGAATCGACGGTGAATATCGCGCGCGCCTGTTCCATGCAATTCGCGATCTGACCGCCGACGCATATGGCGGCTGGAAGGCAGTGACCAACGTACAGGCAGGCGGCGGTCTCTATGCGCAGCGAATCGTCACGCGCAGGTATTACGACCTCAAAGGTGCGAAGCGAAAGGCCCTGAAAGTGGCGGGACTTAGTGAGGAAATCGGGAGCTGATTTTCAGCTCCAGCGAAGAGCAATCTGTCAGATTCCCGCTTCGGGGCCGTAGAACTGCACGTCTTCGCGGTATCCGCCTTGGCCGCCGCCCAGCAGCCGGTAGTCCTCAACGAGTTCGATCGAGCGCACCCACTTCACCATCTTGAAGCCCAACTGCGTCTCGACCCGCAGACGGCACGGAGCGCCGTGCGCGACTGGTAGCGGCGCATCGTTCATCTCGTAAGCAAGAATCGTCTGCGCGTGAGACGCCAGCTCCAGGTCGATCACTTCGTAGTACGTCACGCCTGGCTCGGGTTCCTGCCACGAGCGAAACACGAGGGAGCGCGCGTTCGCCAGCGGCCGGCAGCGCGCCAGTATGTCCGTCAACGCGACTCCGTTCCATTGCGCGACGCCTGACCATCCTTGAATACAGTGGTGCAGCGTGATTTGAGAGTGTGCCTGCATCGCTCGAAGATCCTTGAGACCGAGCTTGAGCGGGTTTTCGACCAGGCCGCCGATTTCGAGCCGCCAGTTCTCGAATTTTTCCTGCGTCATCTGCTTATATTCTGCGCTCTCTGGCGGCCGGCCATTGACTATGAAGTACGCAGATATTGCCGATCTCGGGTACGCCTGGCGCGAACGGACATGATGCAGCAGGCTGCGGCGGACCGGTTCGATCGCGACCCCCAGGGTGCGCTGGACAAATTTTGGATCGCGCAGCGACACCTGGGTTGCCCACATA
This sequence comes from Deltaproteobacteria bacterium, assembly GCA_003161515.1. Lineage (GTDB taxonomy): Bacteria > Desulfobacterota > Binatia > Binatales > Binataceae > Binatus. The sequence continues at coordinate 1,474 of PMOH01000403.1, read as the reverse complement.
TGCAGGATCGCGACGAAAACGAGTCCGCCGATTCCAATCGCGACCGAGAGCCCCTCCAGCGCATGCCGCCCGTGGATGATGTAACTCATGTTGGCGGGGAAGTCCTCGACCACAACCAGCGTGACGTGCACCACGGTGAAGAGACAAATCGCGAGCAGNNGTCGCGATCATCAACGGCGCGATCACAAAAACAATTCCGGCGTAGGCAAGCTGCTGAACAGGATTATACGGATGGCCGGGCGGCGGGAGATGGAAATGCGCATAGATCAACGACGCATGTATCGCAGCGGGAAAGATGCCCCATGAAGTCGGGATCAGCCGGCGCCATCCGCCGATTGCAAACAGCAGAAAAACGTAAATCACGCCGTTGAGCACCCAGAAGATGATCGAAAAGAAGTGCCAATGGCGGCCCATACCGAGATTCATATGGCCCGGCAGCGCCAGCCACGATGAGAACGGTTCCTGCTGGTCCGCGGCGGTCCAGAGCCGATCCGCGGGCATCACCTTGCGCGTGAGCTTGAGCCATTCGCTGCCGACATTGCACCCGTCGTTCCAGTAGAGCCTCGGATGAGCGCTCAAGATTTCCAGCCCGCTGCGTATGAGCAGGCTGATGAAGAGCAGGTTGATGAAGTGGCTGATACCGACCCAACTGAAGAAGCCGAATGCCTGCGCGAAGAATCTCATCGTCCTTGTGTCCGTTTTATACTTCGCGAGCCTGACCGACAAAGTGAGCGAAGCTTTTGAAGCTTGCGCCGCGACGAAACGCCCCGGTTGGTTATCCTGGTAACGGCGCAACACGATCAAATGGCAAAGGCAAATTTGCCTGAGATTCTGATACCGCTAGACTTTAAGTGAGGAGACCACAGTCACATGAGGGCAATATTATGACTAAGAAACAGACAGGCACCGCCGCGGCGTTGATCGGTTTTGCATTCCTGGCAGGCATCGCGGTCATCGGATGTGAAAAGGACACTACTACAACGGTACCGGTTCCCGTCGCGGGTGAGCCTGGACCTCCGGGAGCACCGGGCGCGCCGGGCGCTCCGGCAGTAGCGCCGCAGACTTCGGAGAAAACCTCGGAGTCGTCAACCACGACTGATAGCAGCAATCCGGGTGGCTCCGTTACGTCGACCGACAAGACCACGACCCAAAAGAGCAACTAATCCGCATCGCGAAAATGAGGGCGGTCCGATTCCGGGCCGCCCCTTTTTTTGTCCGCCCAGCAATTCACGTCTCGACGAAACGCCGTTTGCGCGCAATACGACTCGCGTTGTATTGAATCAGTGACATTTGCCTGCACGCATTCCGCATATAAGGAGACTCGAATGGCTGCTGGATACACCATGACTATCGACGGCAAGTCGGTGAAAGGATCGAAATCCACTGGCGTGATCAATCCCGCCACTGGAAAGATCTTCGCCGAAGTTCCCGATTGTTCGAAAGCCGAACTTGACCAGGCGATGAACGCCGCTCA
>PMOH01000081.1 GCA_003161515.1 Deltaproteobacteria bacterium | reverse complement strand
CTGATGATGCCGATGATACCGGGCCTCACCGACGACCCCGCGGCGATCGAGAACGTGATTCGCGCGGCGCGTCGCGCGAACGCGTCGGGCGTGTGGTGGCGTTCGCTGTTTCTGAAACCCGCAGCGGCGCGCCGCTTCATTCCATTCGTCAAGGAGCGCTTCCCGCACCTGGCCGATCGTATCGACATGTTCTACGGCCGCGCCGAATACGTTCCGAATGCGTACGACGATCGGATGCGTATCATCTTCAATCGCATCCGAGAGCGTCACGGCTTCCCAATTAGCGATCGTTACATGGCGCAGCAACCGCCCGTTACGCCGCAGCCACCGCGGCAAAGCTCACTATTTTCTTAGACACTAAGGTGCAGGGTTTAACCCTGCCCAAGGAAGTGTGAAACCCACGGAGGGGTTTCGCGTGCGCGGAGCGGGACTTGAACCCGCACGGTATTGCTACCACCAGCCCCTCAAACTGGCGTGTCTGCCATTCCACCACCCGCGCATTCATGGATGCCCGCCGGAGTTACCTTGAGGGTCTTGGCGCTCCGGCGTAACCGCGGAAATCCGGGGACTACTTCGCCGTTCCTGGCGTTCCTGCGCCGGCGGGATTCTGCCCGGCCGGAGCGGGCGCCGCGGGATTCGCGCTCTTCGGCGACTGCTTCGACGCGGGCATCACGCTCGACGCCGCCGCCCGCCCTTCGAAGATACTGCCGGTCACACGCCGCGCTGACGCCAGCGCCAGGAAAATCGAGCTCGCGAAGAAAATTATCGCGAACGCCCAGGTCGTCTTGGTCAGCGCGTTGCCGGCGCCGCTCGCGCCGAACACGGTCTGGCTCGATCCGCCGAACACGGCGCCGACCTCCGCGCCCTTGCCCTGCTGCAGCAGAATTATGACGCACATGGCGACGCAGACGGTCACATGAATTGCGATTACAATTGAAACCATTTTTCTTTTTTCGTGCTTCAGCGCGTCCGCGCCTTGACGATCCGCGCGAACGAGTCAGCCTTTAAGCTTGCCCCGCCGACCAGAGCCCCGTCAATATCGGGCTTGGACACGAGCGAGTCAACATTTTCGTCGTTGACGCTGCCGCCATAGATAATCCGGACCGCATCCGCGCGCTCGCGGCCGTAGCGTTCGAGGATCGCGCCGCGAATCGCGCCATGAATCGACTCCGCCTGCTCGGGGGTCGCGGTGCGCCCGGTGCCAATCGCCCACACCGGCTCGTACGCGATCACCACCTTCGTCACATGATCGTCGCCGACCCCTTCGAGCCCGCGCTGAAGCTGGCGCAGCACGACGTCGAGCGCGCGGCCGCTGTCGTGTTCGTTCTGGGTTTCGCCGACGCACAGAATCGGCGTCATCCGATGGTGGATCGCGGCGAGCACCTTCTTGTTAATCAGCTCGTCGGTCTCATGAAAGATATGACGGCGCTCCGAATGCCCGAGGATAACGTGAGTGACGCCGTACGCCAGCAGCATCGGCGGCGCGATCTCGCCGGTGAACGCGCCCTTGTCATCGAAGTGCATGTTCTGAGCGCCCAACAGTATCGACGAGCCCGCAAGCGCCTGCGCCACGACCGGTATAAGAATCGCGGGCGGCGCGAGCATCACCTCGCGATCCTTCGCAAGCGTCGCGGCGTTGTGATCGATCTCAGCCCGGATTCTCTCGACCAGCGCGCGCGCACCGACCGGCAACAGATGCATCTTCCAATTCCCGGCGATCATTTCCTTGCGCATATCAGACTTCCAGTGCTTTCACGCCTGGCAGCGTTCGGCCTTCCAGGTATTCGAGCGTCGCGCCGCCGCCGGTCGAGATATGCGTGAACTTGCTGGCCCACGGTGCATGCGCGAGCGCCGCCGCGGTATCGCCGCCGCCGATTATCGAGACGACCCCCGTCTGATTCGCGAGCGCCTCGCCGACGCGCATCGTGCCGGCCGCGAAGGCCGGGATTTCGAAGAATCCGAGCGGGCCATTCCAGATAACGGTCTTGGCGCGCGCGATCTCCGCGATAAACGCAGCCGCGGTCTGCGGTCCGATATCCAGGCCCATCATCTCGGAAGGAATGTCGGTGACCGTATGAGGCGTCGCAGTGGCTTCAGGAGCGGACGCGACGACATGGTCCGACGGCAGCATAATCCTGACGCCTTTGCTCGCCGCTTCGGTGAGCAGCTCCCTCGCCAGCTCGACTTTGTCGTCTTCCACCCGCGATTTGCCTACTGCAACGCCCTGGGCCTTGAGGAACGTGAATGCCATTGCGCCGCCAATCAGGATCGAATCGACTTTGTTCAGCAGATTTTTCATGAGACCGATCTTGTCTGAAACTTTTGCCCCGCCCATGATCGCGACCGACGGACCCTGCGGATTTTCCGTGACCTTCCGCAGCGCGTCCAGCTCGCGCATCATCAGGAATCCCGCCGCGCGTTCCGCCAGAAAGCGCGTGACCCCAACGGTCGAGGCGTGCGCACGATGCGCCGCGCCGAAACCGTCGTTCACGTACACCTGCTTGTAGCGCGCCAGCTCATGCGAGAAGTCGCGGTCGTTGGCCTCCTCTTCCTTGTGGAAACGCAGGTTCTCGAGCAGGAGCGCCTCGCCGGGCTTGAGCGCGTCGATCATTTTCCCGGTGTGATCGCCGACGCAATC
>PMOH01000006.1:855-14078 GCA_003161515.1 Deltaproteobacteria bacterium | reverse complement strand
GGTTGAAGGCACCGGTCTTGAAAACCGGCAGGGATGAAAGTCCCTCGTGGGTTCGAATCCCACCCCCTCCGTTCCTGAGTCTTCGATGCAGAGAGATTCACGCTTTGGTTCGCGAATTGCCCGCGTGCACGGCGTTTTCTGAGCCCAAAGTCCCGCAGAGAAATCTCCACTCACGATGATGTGCGGCCATTTGGGCGAGATCCCGGCTTGCCCAGGCGGGCCTCGAGCAGACAGCGCAAGGTCGCGAACTCGTCGGGCAGGGTCCAGCCAAGCTGCTGGGACGAAGATCGCCGCGCTGGAGGGTGCCCATAGGCATTCGGCACCGAATAGTCGTTGCCCCGATTGGACTGCTCTCTTCCCTAAAACCTGACTGGACCAGGTGATCGGTTCCGAACCCACGACCTCGTGCTTGGCAATCGCAAACAATTCGTCAAGCTACGACCGCTACAAAACTATGACAGACAAAAAATACCCTGTTGTAGGCCGTTCCGACCTCTTCAGACCCTTATCTTACGTTTGAATGGCATAGGTCTCGCTGCACTGAGGAAATAAGGAAAGCATTCTCGCCTGTTGAGGGCCTAATAGCTATCGGACCCCTACTTACGGGTAGTCGGAACAACGGTCTTCGATGGACCCTTCGCGATGTCGGGAACAAGATCGGCGGCGATCAGATGGGTGACTTTCGGTGCGCCTTTCATCTGAAAGCGATCAACGGCTATCTGTAGAGCAGAGTCGGCTTTGGTCACACGCTCATGCTGCCGGAGATGCTCCAACCAGGAATCGACTAGAAAGGTCTCAACAAATCGGCCGTCGTTCGCCGGATCCTCGAATATTCCCCAGTCGTACGCGCCGTCGCGGCGGCGCTCGCGTGCCAATTCGGCGATCGCCTTCAGGAACGCTTCGCGCTGCGCTGGATCGATGTCGTACTCCGTCGTTACAAGTACCGGTCCGCGATCGTGTTCGATTTCATGAGTGGTGATCGGTGCAGGCCACTTCATCGAGGGCGTCAGGTCGAGGTCAGCGCCGGTTTGCAGCTTCCATCTCCACGTCAGCGGTATCGCTATCAACGCGCCGCCCGCGGCGATGAAGTGGGCGAGTGGAAGGCCAGCAATCGTCGCGACCTGTCCCCATATCGCGCTGCCGATCGTCAAACCGGCGGAAAGGACTGTTACGAACATCGAAAGTCCCCGCCCGCGCACCCATTCCGGCAAGGCGACCTGCGCTGAAATATTGAGACTGGACAGCACCGTGATCCACGAAACGCCAGCGATCAGACTTGCGGCCAACCCCAAGAAGACCTCGTGAGCCAGCCCGAATAGCGCCATGGCAGTCGCGGTGCCAAACGTCCCTACCGCTACGAGCCAATCGGGATTGAGCGCCGCTTTTAATCGAGGCAAAGCAAATGCACCGCCCACCGCTCCGGCGCCAATCGCACCGAGCAGGACGCCGTAGATTTCCGGTCCCCCGGCGATTTGTCTGCGCGCAACAAGTGGCAATAAGGCCCAGTAGGCGCTGGCGAACACGAAGAAGGCGGTTGCGCGGATCAGGGTTGCACTAAGAGGTCCGTTATATCGCGCATATCGCAAACCCGCGCGAATGGCATTGAAGAAGCGCTCTGGAGGCAGAGGTCGGTTGCCGCTACTCGATTGGCGCCACCATACGAGCGCGCCAACAACCGCCAGGGTACTAACGGCGTTGATCCAAAAGGGAGCCGCAATTCCATATGCGCCAATTACTGCACCACTGAGCGCAGGACCGACGGCGCGGCTGACGTTGATGCCGGCGCTGTTGGCGGACACCGCTGCAGCCAAATCCGATTTCGGAACGAGCTGTGGAACGACTGCTTGCCAGGCGGGCGCGACGACGGCAGAGCCCGCCTCTATCAGGAATGTAAGAAGCAGCAAGTTCAGTGGAGTTACCCGATGAAGCAGTACGAGCGCGGCAAGTGCTGACGAGAAAACGATCGTGACGACCTCGCCGAAGATGAGAAGTTTGCGCCGGTCCACGATATCGGCAAGCGCGCCGGCAGGAAGGGCAAAGAGGCAATACGGTAAACTCGTTGCAACCTGGACCATCGAAACGATAAGCGGCGAAGGGTTGAGGCTGGTCATCAGCCAGCCCGACGCTGCGCTGTACATCCAGCCGCCGATGTTTGAGATAACGGTCGCGGTCCAAATGACGGCGAACGTCTCATGCCGAAACGGGCTCCAGGCAGAGTTCGGCGGTTGGATCGAAGGCGTCGCCGGATCGGCATTTTCTTCGCGAAGCGCCAAGCTAGCCTAACCTCTTGGGCGCGAGATAGTACCTGGAGCAAAAGACTGTTGCCTTCGCATTCTATCTGCTGACGAGCGAATGGATTTCAGCTATATAGCCGCCAGGAAACTGCACCATGGCCGCATTCCGTTGGTCGGCCTGATAGGGATCGACGAGGACCGCTACGCCGACTGCTTTGGCCTTGGTGAGGGTATCCGAGAGGTTGGCGACCTCGTACCCGGTCATCTCTCGTCCATATGGATATGGCAGATGGCCATCGGTGACGAGCACGGTCACCTTTCCAAATTTCGACTGCAAGCGGATTCTTCGATAAGTATCAGTCGGGCGCCCGATTTCGACGCCGGGCGCATGTGCATCATCCGATATGATTTCTCCGCGAGAAAACTCCAGAAAGCTCCTAGTGAAAGCTCTCACTGCATACGCGGACACATAGACACGGTTTTCCGGGATGCTCTGGAGGGCCGCGTAGGACGGAGCGACCGTGTGCCAGTAGAGCTGCGTGTTCACTCCACCCGGCCATTGTATGATCGCATCCAGGCCGATCGGATCCTTGAAGGGACTGACGAGAATGTCCGCTCCCGTCACGTGAGAGGTGCGGATGGCCGAATCCATGTCGGTCACAAGATAACCCGTCCGTTCTGAGCCAAATGGATATGGTATAGGAGTCTCGAAACCGAAAACGGATATGGTTCCTACTGGCGTCAATACCAATTGGGACATCGTCTTACTGGGAGTGGGGGTCACAGTGAAGACGCCTTTCTTTGAAGTCGTGCCGCCGAAAGTGGCAACAAGGCTAGCGACGAAAGTGTCGAATTCACCTGGCGCCACATAAACGTGGGTCGTGTCGTATTGAGGACCCACAGCCACGTTTGAAGTAGCTTTCGTGGTCTCGGCAAATGCTGGTGTAGGAAACGATAAAGGACCAACATATCCGATAACGAGAAGAACAGTAACAACCGCCGCAAGGGCTCTGGCTATTCGCATCGAGGTTTTCCTTCTAGAAGAGGTATTGAATTGACGTTGTCACGAAGTCCACGTCCTTTCCGACTGGTAAGGTATCTTTGAGATAGCTGCCCACGAAAAAGTGCAGGTAGTTAATTTGAAAATGCGCGTGAGCATCCAGCTGCCAATCGAATGTTACCTGGGCCTGGCTGCCTTCGTAGGTATCCTTTGTCGTCCCAACCGGCCGTAACAGATTTGAACCGAGTCCGTAGATCCCATCACTAGTGCTTTGGCGCCAGAACCAGCCCCATTCACCATTGAGCGCAATGCTTTTGCCCATGTGCAGCGTGAGGTTTGGATGAACACCCATTTCATTTAACGGACCGTTAAGAATCGCCTGGTTGAAATAGAAACCTGTGGGGAACAATGGACTGAAGGTCTGAAGGTTTGGACCATGTTTGTCATGACCGCCACTTGCGACACCCGCCCTCAGCCCGATTCGAGGCTGGAGCGGAACGGGCTCCAGCGTATAACCGGTATCCGTAGCTGCACTCCACGCCAGGATGTAACCGTCGACAAATGTTCCCGTCTGACCGACGAATTCTGTGTTGGAGTCCCAAGCCCCTCGAACGCCCCATAGGCGGGTCCCGATGGTTTGCCGACTCTCTTTGCCCGACTCATTCGCGTAGGTAGCAGTTTTATTGTGAATCCCCAAGTAGTAGAGGTCGATGTTGCCGCCATCGATGAATGAAAGCGGTCGTACGGCGTAGATTCCCCAAAACCATGTCGGCAGATGCGTCTGGTCGTCGAAAACGCCTGGGTTGGTTTCGACCGGCTTGGTCGCGAANNGGCACGTTGGGTCCGTAGCGATTGGATATCAAACGCTGAGATCCATAGATTAACCACTGCCGACCGACACGAAGTGTTAACGAAGTGTCGGAACCGAACGGGTGCAGTTTTAAATCGACAAAGAACTGGGTGAAGTCGAGCTGATCCTGATCGATCATTGGACGCGGTCCGCCGACTCTGCCGTTTTCCCAATCGCTCATCAATTCAGAGAAAATCCGTACGTTTTCTCCCAAGTGCAGATCGCCAAAGACGAAATAGCGTTGCAACAGAAATCCTCCGGGACTTTGGGGTTGCTGTCCCCAAAGAGGATTGTGAAAGTGCTCATAGCGTTCGCGGATTTCACCGCCGAGCGAGAGATACCAGTCCCCTCGCGCGTTGAGTGGTATGTATTTGAGCGGATCCCAGAAATCTTTACGGCATGCGGGATCGTGCAGGTAACTGAAATCGTCATCGTATCGAACATTTGAATACTGTGGCCCCGAAGGACACGACGAAGCAGCCGCGCTCCGGGCAACACTCGCTATCAGCAGGACAGCAGCAGCGGCAGCGACAACCAGTTGCCATGCTCGAGAAGGACACTGACCTTGTTGGGTGTATGCCGATTGCACCGAATTTTCTGTCACGCGAAAGCGCCGAACTCGGTGAATCGCAGCGCCGGCATCGCTCAGTGCTCCGTACCTTTCGATAGTGTCTGAGACGCGGCCAGCCCGCTCGGTCCGGCGCAATCCGGAGCGTGTCGAGCCGGCGAGGCCATCCAGCCATCGACCAGGATGTAACCAATAGTCATCGTCATCACGAGCAACGCGCCAAGGATTAAAGGTGGCGCCGGCGACGGAATTCCGAACGCCCGGCACGCGAACCCTAATGCGAACGCCAGTACAATGCCAATCGTCGATTTCATGGTGTATTCAGCTGCACGAGAGTTTTCCCCGGCGGCAGGAGATGGCCGGCAGCAACGAAGCCCACCGTCATCGCGAGCAAGAGACATGCTCCAATCAAGCGCGGGGGTGCTGGCGATGGAATATCGAAGTACCGGCAGCCGCCGCCGATGACCAGGCCAAGAACGAGTCCGATGATGGCGGCAGCCATGTTTCTGCCCTCCTTAGAACGCGAAGCAATCGCAACCGAAATCCCATAAGTGGCGCGGATGCCAGATATGCGACCGCGATTGCCTGACTGCCTTTGCCGAATGTAGGTTCGCTCCTGCGTTCGCGGATGGAGCCCGGCAGTAGCCGCCGTACTGCTTGACCGGCGACCAATCGGGACTCACCGGCAATGCCGGAGGTGCGAGCTTTGCGAATGGTTCATTTGCATAAACTATCTTGCCGCCCACTATCGTCAGCACGGACTCCAGACGCTTGATCTCATCTTCAGGAATTGAAAAGTAGTCGGCGGAGAGCACACTGAGATCGGCTAGTTGTCCGGGCAACAGTGAACCCTTCTTGCCGTCCTCTGAAGAGAACCAACTGCTGCCTACCGTATACAGACGGAGCGCTTCCATCCGTTCGAGGCGGTTATCCTCATTGTAGAGCGCGGTTCCGCCGATCGTCCTGCCCGTGATGAGCCAGTACAACGAAACGAATGGGTTGTAGCTTGAGACTCGTGTCGCATCTGTGCCCGCGCCGACCGGTACGCCCAACTCAAGCATCCTTCTGATAGGCGGAGTGCGCCGGGCTTGCTTCGCGCCATAGCGATCGACGAAATACTCGCCCTGAAACGCCATCCGGTCCTGAACCGCGATACCACCGCCGAGTGCTTTGACGCGTTCGATGTTGCGATCGGAGATCGTCTCGCAGTGGTCGAAGAACCAATGAAGACCGTCGAATGGAACCTCGCGATTCACTTCTTCGTATACGTTCAGGGCGCGCGTGATGGTCTCCTCGTAGGTCGTGTGCAGCCGGAACGGCCAGCGATTCTCGGCGAGGTGCCGAACCACCGACTTTAGTTCCGCTTCCATCGAATCCGGCATTTCGGGGCGCGGCTCGAGGAAATCCTCGAAGTCCGCCGCTGAATAGACCAGCATCTCGCCCCCGCCGTTCACCCGGTAGAAGTCGTCGCCCGCGCCTGGTTTCGTCATCCGCGTCCACGATTGAAAGTCGCCCAGCTCATGCTTCGGCTTTTGAGTAAACAGATTGTACGCCAGGCGGACAGTCATCTCGCCGCGGTCGTGGAGCTCACGCACGATCTCATAATCGTCTGGATAGTTCTGAAAGCCGCCCCCCGCATCGACGACGCTCGTGATACCGAAGCGGTTGAGCTCGCGCATGAACAGGCGGGTCGAATTCATCTGATCTTCGCGCGAGAGTTTGGGTCCCTTCGCCAGCGTGGCGTAGAGGATCATCGCGTTCGGCTTGGCGATGAGCAGTCCCGTTGGATTGCCTTGACGATCGCGTTGGATCTCGCCGGCAGGCGGCGGTGGTGTATCTTTGGTATACCCGACGGCGCGTAGCGCCGCCCCATTCAGTAGCGCGCGATCGTACAAGTGGAGCACAAAGACCGGGGTGTCCGGTGAGCCCGCGTTGATCTCATCCAGCGTGGGCATGCGCCGTTCCGCGAACTGGAACTCCGTCCATCCTCCTACCACTCGCACCCACTGCGGGGCAGGTGTCCGCGCAGCTTGCGACTTCAGCATCCGCAGCGCGTCGGCGAGCGACGGCACACCATCCCAACGTAACTCCATGTTGTAGTTAAGCCCGCCGCGGATCGGATGCATGTGCGAGTCATTCAGGCCGGGGATGACCGTCCGGCCACCGCAGTCGATCACATTTGTCGCCGGCCCACGTTGCCGCAGGATCTCGTCACTGTGACCGACCGCGCTGATCTTTCCGTCCTTGATGGCGACTGCTTCGACGAACGACGGGACGCCGTTCGTTGCGATCTTGGCATTATGGACGATGCTGTCGGGCTGCATGCGGTGCTCCTCTTATCGCCTCGCTGGTAGATGAGAATGCCAACACAAGCCGTGTTGTTACTTTTGCTTCGCCGGGGCTTGCGGAACGACGTATGCGGCCAACTCCGTCGCCGGAGCTCCGTGTATCATTGTGTATGCATACTCGACGCCGACGCCGTACGCACCGCAGTGAGTCTTCACGATGTCCATGACCGCGTCGTATGTGTCTGTCTCCGCCCAATCGCGCTGCCATTCGAGCATCACGGATAGTGCGGTAACCGGTTTGGCGCCAGCCTGAATCACGCGCTTCATCGCGTTGTCGTGAGCAAGTTGGCTCACGTCGCCGCAGCAGTCCTCGACCACATAGATTTCGTAGCCGTCATGGATGGCCTGAACTGTTGGCAGCGCGACGCAGGTTTCCGTCCACAATCCTGCTAAAACAATTTTTTTCCGGCCGCTGTTTTCAATCGCGGCGACAAAGTTTTTGTCATCCCAGGCATCCATCGAAGTACGTTCGACGGGGACTTGGTTCGGAAAGACGGCTTTGATTTGTGGCCAGAGATTTCCGCTGAAACTTTTGCTTTCGACCGTGCTCAGCACAACCGGAAGAGCGAACACTTTTGCCGCTTTCGCTAGTGCAACTGTATTGTTGATGATCGATTGGCGGTCGAAGTTGGAAACGCCAAAGAGCATCTGAGGCTGATGATCGATCAGTGCGACCACGCAATTATCCGGGGTCAGCAGTCCTTTCTCGCTGCGTTTCATAGACATGAGCGACTCCTTTTTCTAAGTGAGTTAAATCTGATCGTTGAGACAGACGATGTCTGTGCAAGCGTCGTACCCGTCGCCAAGCTCGCAACTTCTCATTGATTCCTACAGCACTACCAGTAGGGCGCCACAAACATGCATTCGCGAGTTTTCGCGAATTCGTGAAGACTCGCGACTTCGGTTGCGTTCGCTATTGTCGCGGCGCGTTATTCTTGGCTGAAAAGGGGACGTTTCGCGCGGGGGCGTGCCGTGGCACGTATCTGGCTCTATGAATGAAATCCGCGAAGTTCGTGAAGAACTCTAGGAGTTTGTCGAGGGTCTGCGGCGCGGGAAAAAATTTGATGCTGAAGATCGTAAGGTCTGCGAATGCTGATTTCGTACTCTTCACGCTCAGTGGCTATATCGACTCCGAGCATATCGCGGAGTTACAGGCGGCCTTCGATGGAGAGACTTTGCCAATCGTTTTGGATCTTCTGGAAGTGAAGCGCGTCGATCGGGAAGTGGTGGCGGATCTCGCGCGCTGGAATGCAGACGGCATCAAATTCGAAAATTGCCCCGCCTACCTCCGCGAGTGGATTTCGAGGACTCAGTAGGACCCTCGCTAGGGGCTTTAAAGCGGTGTTTGTTGATCTTAAGTATTCTGATCTTGGATTCCAGCGTGGACGGACGCATGCCGAGTTTCGCAGCGGCACCCGTGGGGCCGGACACTTGTCCGCGTGTTTCAGTCAACGCTGTTTCGATCAACGCCTTTTCCTGGGTCGCGAGCATTTGGACTAGCGGCTGGCTCGCGGGCACGGTCTGATCGGTGTCGTAGGACAGCCAACTCTCGTCGACTGAAAAAGTCTCCGTTTCACAAAGGATCACCGAGCGCTCGATTACATTCTGCAGCTCTCGAACGTTGCCGGGCCAGGGATAGGACTGAAGCAACTCCATGCTCTTTTTGCTGACATACCGTATTTTCTTTCCCGCGTCGCTCGCATAGCGGTCGATGAAGTACTCGACCAGGATCGGGATATCCTCCTTCCTTTCCCGGAGAGGAGGAATGTCGATGGGAAAAACGCTCAATCGATAGAACAGGTCGCTGCGAAAGGCGCCAGTTGCGATGGCGGCTTTTAGATCTCGGTTGGTGGCAGAGATCACGCGAACGTCTGCTCGAATTGGCTGATTACCGCCGACGCGCTCGAACTGACGCTCCTGAAGGACGCGTAACAGAGCAAGCTGCGTCTCGCAGGGAAGCTCGCCGACCTCGTCGAGGAACAGCGTACCGCCCTCGGCCATCTCGAAGCGGCCAAGACGGCGCTGCGACGCTCCAGTGAAGGCTCCTTTCTCGTGACCGAAGAGCTCTGAGGCGATCAACGATTGTGGTATCGCCGCACAGTTCACGCTCACAAACGGCCGCGACGATCGCGCCGACCGCTTGTGGATCGCGCGCGCGATGAGCTCTTTGCCGGTTCCCGTTTCGCCGGAGATAATGATCGTTGATTCAGTCGGGGCGACTTTGGCGACTCGAGTTAAGACCGCCCGCAGAGTAGACGAAGTTCCGATGATCTCCTCGAACATCGAAGCCTTGTCGACTTCCTCACGTAGCGCGACGTTTTCGTTCTTCGTGCGATCCTCTGCCTGCTTGCGATCCTCGATGTCGGTTCGGGTCGAGTACCATCGCGTCAGGCGTCCCTGTTCGTCGCGGAACGGGTTGTAACGATTGAGGAACCAGCGATATTGGCCGTCTTTCCTTCGATACCGCAATTCAATTTCGAACGGAAGGCCTCGCAAGAGCCCAGCGTGCCGTCCTTTTCTGAACCGCTCTAGATCTTCCGGATGAATGGTCCGGTCACGAACCTCTCGGCGGGTCACATCATCGCTGGTCAGCCCCGTGTAGTCGAGCATGGCCTGATTGGCATAGATCGGTTCTCCTTCCGGGTCGTGGACAGCGATCATTTGGCCGATCGTGTCAGTGATCCGGCGGAGCTCGCGCTCATCCTGACGCAGCTTCTCCTCTGCTTGCTTACGGTCTTCAATGTCGGTGCTGATGATGTACCACTTTACGACCTTGCCGCTCTCGTCACGCAGCGGCTCGCCGCGTACGAAAACCCACCGATATACTCCATCGTGCCGACGAAGGCGCGCCTCGGTTTCCCCTGGCTCTCCTGACATCCGCACCTCGCGCCATCTATTCATCAAGGGCGCCAGATCATCGGGATGGATGGATTCTTGCCATCCGTCACCTTGGGATTGTTCATGGGATAGACCGGTATAGTCATGCCATCGCTGGTTCATGCATTCGTTCGAACCGTCAGGCCAAAAGCTCGAAACAAGTGCTGGAATCGTGTCGAGGGTCCGGCGAAGATCAGCCTCTGACCCGCGTATTTCTTCGAGCGCCTGCCGCAGCTTCTGTTCCTCCTCCTTACGATCCTCGATATCGGTGCTGGTGCCGTACCATTTGACGATGTGGCCTGACTCGTCGCGCACGGCTACTTTCTGGTGCAACATCCATCGGTACTCTCCGTCTGCCCGCCGCACGCGCGCTTCCGCCCCGCTCAGTTCTCCGGAAACCTGAACGGCGCGCCAATTCTCCATGACCTTTCCCAAATCGTCAGGATGAAATGTCCGTTGCCATCCCAACCCGAGAGCCTCGGCCTGTGAAAGCCCTGTGTAATCGCGCCATCGCTTATTAGTAAATTCATTGGCGCCATCGGGCAGACAGGACCATGCCAGCGCGGGGATCGTGTCGATCATGAGCCAGAGCTGAGTTTCCGATGGATGCATCTCGCTGAAAACCTGCTCGATGATATAGCGCTCTTGTCGTGGAGGAGCGAGAGCTTGCCGCATTCGTGTCACTGCAGGGGGAACCAGGAAGGCAGCCTCAAAATGATAGAAAACATTTTGTTTTGGATCTTGAAAAATATTGAAAAATCAAACAAACCTTGATGACAATATACAAGACATCACGGGCTGCCCTTGAAGCGCGCCAGGAAACTGAGCGGACCGATCTTTTGAACCAGGAGAACAGACGATGACGGCAGAGGAACGACGCGAATTTGTCCGCGCGCATCGGACGTGCGTGTTTGGGTACGGTCGCAGGCACGATGGTCCATCGATGACGATCGTCTACTACGTGATGGATGGAGTCGACATTCTGGTCTCGACGATGGCTGAGCGCGGAAAGGCGAAGGCGGTCAGCAGAAATCCCAAGGTCTCGCTTTGCGTGATGGATGAAAAGTGGCCACCGACGTACCTGCAGGTGTATTGCGACGCCTCAGTGGAAACTGATATCGAGGCCGCGACGGATCTGATGATGAGAATTGCCGGAGTGATGGCGGGCCAGCCGATGCCTGAGTCGGTTCGTGGACAAGTTCGCCAAGGTGCAGTCGTCGAGAAGCGGGTGGTGTTGCGCCTTCGTCCGTATGAAACATTCGAGACGCCACCTCGGCATGTATACTCGGCCAAGGATATCGAGGGTCTGACGCATAGTCTTGGCCAACGTCTGCCATGGAAATGATCGGGAGTTGAACGATATCGCCTTTGTTTCGGCATTACGGGCGTCGTCCAGTGATACTCCGCACGCGGCCCCGGCGGGCCTCTCTGCTCACGGGAGGATTTCGCTCATCAGGAACATATCCGTGAGCAGGGCGCGGAGGTGGACGGAGGCGTTCAGATTGTCGACTAGTTGCGAGCTGATGGAGGGCTGGGCGAGCACCAGATCGATAGCTGCCAGCGAGTCGTGCGCGTCGCGGTCGAGTACCGCGATGAAGGCGCTATATTTTTCGGCCGGCTCGAGGCGTTGGTCCTTCACAACCTTCGAACATCCTTCGGCCAGGGCTGCTATGGCAATTGCAGCGCGCTGCAGAAATTCGCGAATCTGCGGGCCCGACTTGCTTCCCTGATCACTAGGACGTCCTTGCGCGGCATAGGCCAGCATGAATTCGTAGCACTCTTCGACAGTGTTGCCGTGATCCAGGATTTCTGCGGACATCACTTAGTCCTCGCTCTTCGATTGGGTGAACTGCTGTGGCGCCACATTCGACCGGCTGACTGGCCATCGGTCGGGATCGTGCTCTTCCAGATAGAACTCGCGACTCATCCAACCGTAAACCATCGATTTCGTGATCGGTCGTTTCTCCGGGCGAATCCCGAAGTAGATATGCACCATGATCAAAGCTATCAGTCCTACACCCGCCAGACCGTGTAGCACATAGACCATGCCCCAGGTCATATCGCTGAACAGGTATGGGTTGCGAGGAAAGAAAATCGTGCGCACGCGGAACATCATGAACACGCCGGTGCCAATCGCGCATAGGCCAGCCACGATGATCGCGCCATGGTAGAGCTTGTTCTCAAGTGGGTACTTGGCGAACTTCCTTGGCGGCGGCGCCGGCCGTCCTATAGCCCGCAAAACCCTGTGGTAGGCGTCGGTCATATCGATTCGGTCAGGCCAGATCGACCAGAAGTCCAGCCAGAACGAAGCATGGAAGATGTGAAAAAGAATAGACGCGGTCAGCACGGTGCCCGCGATCCAGTGATAGGTCACCCAGTTAAATTGGACGCCGACCCTGGGAAGGAACGCAGTGAACAGCAGCGTCAGCATCGAGGCTGCCATGATCCAATGGAACATGCGCGCGACTCGCGAATGCCGGGGCACGCGTGCTGGTATCTCGGATGGAACAGGCGGCGGAAATTCGGGCGCAAACTGCCGCGGCTTGGCGAAGTATCGCAGGTAGGTAGCATGAACCATGAAGAATAAAAGCCCTGAGATCACCGCCACCCAGATCAAGAACCATGCGATGTGAATGGGAACTCTCAGTCCCCACGGGTCGATAGCCCATTGCAGGAAGCTCATGTCGCTTGCTCCACTCCGCCGATGGCGCGCTTCACCAGGTTTTTCATCAGCGGAATCTTGTAGGCATTGAATTGGAGCGGGACCGCGCCTTGCACGGCCATCTCACCGGCCATTTCACCAGTAGCCGCGTTTGGCGGCATACCGCGTACTGCACTTTCGACGTCCTTCAGGCGCAGGGGACGAGCGGCGGCAGCGTTCACTGCGATGCGGATGTCGTGGATCCTGCCGCCGGACAGTGTCATGGCAGATGCGACATTCAGCAGCGGAAAATCCCACACGTTCCGGTCGCGCACCTTTTCAAAGTAGAATCGCGCGCCGCCCCACGTGGACGGAATTCGAATAGCTGTCATCAAATCGCCGGGTTGCAGGATGTGCAGCCGCGTGATGTCTATCTCGGGACCGATAAAATATTCTTCAGCATCCACGACGCGTTCGCCTTTGTGCGTGCTGATTACGAATGTCGAATCGAGCGCGATCAGGGCTGGTGCGGTGTCGGAAGGATTTACTGCGACGCATCGATCCGCGTGCAGAATCGCGTGCTCACGATTGCGGCCCTCGGGCGTGTCGGCATAGCAGATGTTGCCGCCGGCGCGGTAGCAGGGCCAGCCTGCGCGGTAGTACCAGCATCGCGCATCCTGCGACACGTTACCGCCGATAGTGCCC
>PMOH01000006.1:0-825 GCA_003161515.1 Deltaproteobacteria bacterium | reverse complement strand
GTGGTCATCGCGCCGATCTCGATACCGTCGCTGGTGGTGCGGATTCCGCGAAGTTCCTCGATTCCGCTTAGATCGACCACGGTCTTCGGTCGCTTGATACGGTCCTTGAGCCAGTCGAAGCTGTCGAGACCTCCGGCCAGCACCCAGGCATCGCTGCCGTTCCGTTGGAGCAGAGTCTGCGCCTCGGCAATGGAGTCTGGCTGAAGGAGCTCGAACGCCGGCATCACGTCTCGAATTACAGCCATAACTGTCTCCTTTTAGATGTAAGCCATCAGCGGATGCTGCATCGGCCGCCCAGCTTCGAGCGAAGTCAGGATTGTGTCGAGGTTGACCGGTGCGCGTCGAAAAATTTCGTCTCCCAGTGCATCCGACAGAGCATTCAAGACGGAGGCGCATCCACCGCCAACCGGAGGCTCGCCGACGCCGCGCGCACCGACGGGAGTTTCCGGGTCGGGAATATCCAGCGCGGCCCACTGCATGTTCACCGGCACGTCGAGGATCGTCGGCGGCTTGCTCTGGTAGAACCGCGTCGAAAGCATCGCGCCGTAGTGGGGGTCGTACACCCACTTCTGGCCTATCGCATGACCCATACCTAGAACTGAGCGGCCTAGCACCTGGCCGCCGAGCGAGCGTGGATGTATCACCGAGCCGACGTCGGCGTACGCGAGAAAATCGACGATGTCATATTTGCCGGTCTCGACGTCGACCTCGACTTCGGCGAAGCTGGCGACATACGAAAAAGTCTGGCCGTCGCGCGGATAGTTATCTTTGGCGGCAGCCACCAAGCCCTGGCCCGCGACCTCTGTGACGGACGCCTTGGTCAGT
>PMOH01000377.1 GCA_003161515.1 Deltaproteobacteria bacterium | reverse complement strand
TTCAATCGCGAGCACACGACACAGCTCGCCTGCCATCTCGGTCCCTCTACCCTTGTCCGATCCGATCTCGTCCCAGAAAAAATCGATCACGCAGCCGCTTCCGTAGATCAATGTGGCGAGCGAACCAACCCGCGCGGCGGCGATCATCGCGCGCGGTCCCAATTGCCGCAATCCGGAAGGCCGCCTGAACAGGCGCGCCCAGTCGCGTAGCCTTTGCTGCACCGTTTCAAGACGGCTCAACCGCGCGAAAATCCCGCGCCAGTCGCCCGCAGCCGCGCTGGTACCCAGCAATTGTCCGCTTTCCCAGTTCCAGGTAGCGCGCGCGATTTCAACCGCCTCGCTGAATTCAGCGTTGAGATCGCCGGACGGAAATCCATTCTGGCCGAGCTTTTGCGCCATCGCATTGCGAAAACGAGCGATGAGCCGGACGCACATATCTCCTCCCAGGATCTCCTGGTTCGCGAGCAGCGCGTCCTCGACCGGCTTTTGCCTGCTCCGATACCCAGGTCGATAACATCCCAGAAAAACCGACAGCGAAGTTCCCAGGTCAATCCAGAATTTGGTCAGGGAGTAGGCGGTCGCAGTGCTATCGCCGTTGCGATCCGCATACTCGCTGCGGATCGCGATTTGCTCGATGATCCGGTTGTTCAGCAAACGGAACGCGTCGTACCTGGATATTGTTTCTCCGCTCGGCTGCACCGGCGGAAGTGGAATCTCAGCCGGATTACCCCACAAGAGCTTCGCATTCTCGCCCAGCTCCTGGCTAAAGATCGTTGGACGCAATCGCAACAGTCCTTCGACAAATATCGCGCGCAATTCAACCTTGATGCCACGATCCGAGTTGACGCGATCGGTGTTGGTGTCGTGCTCGATCTGCCGCATCGACTGGTGAATCTCCTGGCTTGAAACGACGCCGTTTCGAACCACCACCAAACACTCGACGTCGCTCAGCCACCGGCTCTTGCTCTCTGGATTCGGAATTACAGTTCCCTCGCCGCGCGCGAAACTTCCCGTCAGCAGAACCCCGGCGACGCTCCTGGCCGCGGCGCAATCGCGCACGCGCGCGATCACGCATTCCAGCTCGCGGCGCACCTCGTCTTGAAACGCCGGATCCGCACTAAGTGGAAACGAACCCGGCGGGCTCAAGCTGAACGCGCCGCCGATCATTCTCTCAAATCGCGATCCGCGTACTTCGAATATTTCGAGTACTTCCCATAGCGCCCGTATCGGCCATAGCGGCCGTAGCGGCCATAACGCTCGCTTCGCACTGTGGAAAAAGAGGGCTTGAACCGGTTCAACACCACCCCGAAAAGGCTCTGCGGATCGAACATCAGGAACGTCTTCGTGGTGGCAGCGCGTGCGGTGCTGTCGGCAGCCGTCACGATAATCGTGCCGTCGCTCGCCCGCGAGAGAATCTGCGCATCCGGAACCAGCAACGAGGGCGGCGTATCAATAATGATGTACTGATAGCCCTCGCTGCCTTTCACCGTTTGGATCAACTGATCCATCTTGACTGAAGCCAGGTACTCGGGGGCGCGGTTGCTGGTTCCTCCCGACGGCATCAGGCTGAGTCCTGGTATCGGCGTCGGAATTATCGTGGCAGCCAATTCCGTACTTCCCTGTAGATATGCCAGCAGTCCCTCGTTTTTCGGCACCGGAAAGGAATAGTGCTGAAAGGGCGCGCGAATATCCGCATCGATCAAGAGTGTGCCGCTGCCCGATACTGCCAGCGCGGCCGCCAGATTCAGCGCGACAAAACTCTTTCCTTCGCCACCCACCGCGCTCGCGATCACAAAGATCTTGGCGTTACGTTGCACCGCCCACGACCTGAGCTTGAAGGCGAGCAACTGGAACTCGTCTGCCGCCGTGCTGACCATATCTTCTCCGGCTGCCACCAGCGGCGGCGCCGGATAGCGCTGGGCAAACTTTGCGGCGCGCCCGGTAAGCGGCTCCAAACTTCCATTCGCGCCGTTGTGATCGGCCGAAGTGGCGTCGGTCGCAGCATGACCGTTTGCGGTGTGTCCAGGCCCAGTCGCGCTCGAGGAGTGACCATTGGCGGGCAGTGCGAGCGGAGCTGAGACCGATATGGATTCGCTCTCGAGCAAACGGCGCTCGACCTCCGGCACTCGCGAGATAGCAAAGGCGCTGACATCGGCAAACTCGGTTTTGATGTCATCGGAGTCTTTGAACGAAGTATCCGAGTAGAACAAAGCAAACGGGATCGCCAATGCTACGAAAAGCGTCAGCGCTACACCTCCGCCTATCAGCGCAGCTCGATTTGGATATGACGGATTCAGAGGCAACCCTGCCGGCTGCAGGACCTTCAGGCGCTCGCCCTGCCCGCGTTCCAGTACTGCCTGATCGGCGCGCGCCTGGAACAGGAGATCACTCAAATCGTGATAGCGGCTCGAGAGAATTCCGAAGTCCCGGTTCACCGCCGCAATCGCTTCCTCGTGCGCGGGAGTGTCCGCGATTCTGTGCTGGTAGTCGGCAATCTGCTGCTGGGCCAATCCAGCCGCAGAGTCGGGTGCCGGTGCTGTCGGTCCCTCGCGGGCGGGTGTAGAAGCGATTTGCTTCTCCAGGATAGCGATCTGCGATTTGGTCTCGATAACTTCCGGATACTCGTCGCTGTACTGGGCAGAGAGCCCGACCAGCTTGGTCTTGAGCGCTGCCAGGGTCGCGTCGGGCGTGTTTGCTTTTGGCGCGGTGGCCGCGGCTGCATCCATTGCGTCGCTCTTGCTGGCACCCTGCGCAGTCCGTTGGATCTGCATCTGCAGCGCTTGCAACGCCTTGACGTTGTCATCCAGATCCTGCGGCAAGCTCCCGCGATATTTCTCTTTCAGGACTTTGATCTGGCCCTGGCTTTCGGCGAGCTTGGACCGAGTCTCATCCACCTCGGTCGAAATCAGCTTGATCGTCTCTTCGATGTGGCGTCCGAGTTCCTTGCGGTACTCATCGATCATTACGTCGCCGAGACTGTTTGCCACCGCCTGAGCCTCGGCCGGATCGCGGTACTGGAAGGAGATCTCGACAGCATTGGGCGGAAGGCTTCTCTGGAAACGGTTTGGAGTCTTCGACTGCAACACCGAGTCGGGGATCGAAATCGAAATGGCCGCCGCCATCTGTCCGGCCGCGCCAGGCTCTCGCTTGCCGTCGCGAGCGTAGAGTCCGTACTTCGATATCAATTCTTCAAGATGGCCGCGTGCGATAGTCTGCTGGCTGAGCGCCTCCAGACGCGTTTCGATATGCGGAATCGAGGCGTTATTTTGAGGTTCGGCTCCTATCAGATTCGCTTGAATATCAGCATGCCACACTTCCAGCAGCACCGATGAAGTATATTCCTTGGGGATCGTGACCAGCGCCAACATCGTCAGCGCCAAACCCGCAACGACGATGGCCACAAAACTCGATCGGTGGCGATGTATGATGTCCCAGTAAGGACCGACGCTGATGAAGGTCTGATTACTCATTGCCAGCTCCATCTGAATGCTTCGACCGAGGCTGTGAATCCCACGATGAAATAGTCACCAACTGCTTCTTTCCCGCTCTGCGTGCCGGTCGGAAGAAATTGGTTCGACGTGGTTTCATTGCGACGAATCTGTACGAACTTGGTATAAACGCTTAGATATTTGTTCAGGCGATCGCTCACACCGACGCCCCATGAAATCAGTTGTCCGTTAAAGCCGGTCCCATTCGCTTGATAGTAGCCGCCACCTACCGTTCCGGTTATGCGGCGCGTGAAGTCGTAAAGGGCCAGGCCCCGGGCTTCCTGGACGTTGCCGGCAGCGCCGAAGCCTGAAGTCAGCTCCGGTTGCTGACCTCCGTAAAGTTTAAGATGCAATCGCTCCAGATCGTATTGGGCCAATCCAATGCCGCCCACGTTGACGGACTGCCGGTCGTTTCCTTGGGTATTAGCAAACACGACGCCTACAATTCCGGCGAGATATAACCTCGGGAGCGGCGTCCATCCAATCTTCACGAAGGGCCAGTGCGCCTCTTCGCCGGGCCGTCCGGGAAAGGTGAATCGGAAATCGTAAAATCGATATCCCCCTCCGAGCGAGAAACGATCCGAGAAATGGTATTCGGTAAAGGTGCTGAGGCCTTGCTCATAACTCGTATTGTTCAGACTGTTGTTGGTGCCACCGTTGTTCCAGAACGTCGTCTGATGAAGGGCGAGCTCGCTGGCCCAATTGCGACCCCAGTAGTGCGACAACGTTGCAGTGAACTGATTTATCGTGGCCTGATCGTTCGCCAACAATAACTGCGCCGCAACCGAGTTGAATGCCGGGGCCTGATCGCTGGTGACTATCCCTCCCACGGTCGGCGCATCGCGGTAGAATATTTCATCGAAACGCAGCTTGGTCGTCGGCGACAGATTCTCAAGGTCGGTCGCTCGCACAAACTGGCCTTCGCCGGCCCGATCGTATCGGGACTGGTGCGCAAATAGCTGCGCGAAAGTGTCATAGTGAATCGACGCGTACCTTGCGGCCGAGGTGTAGTCGAGGAAGAAGCCGCCCACCAGCAGGCCGGCGAAATCACCCACTTCGTTCTGGGTCCGCAGCGGGACGTTGTCGGAGTAAAATCCGCTTCCCGCAAACTCGGGATAAAAGCGGAACAGGTTGTCCGCCCGTCCTGCGGACGGAAATGCGAGGATCAAGAACGCGGCTAGTAGAAGTAGTGTACCCTGTCGAGATTTCGTTCGTATGATCATGGCACTTGCACCGTGTCTCCGGGTTCCACCGGAACATCCGCTGATACATCCCCACCAGATCGCACCACGTTGTAGTTCACCGTGAGTACGACCGTCTCACTTTCCTTATGCCGTAGAATCCGGATCTTCCCGGGGTCCGCAAATTCGGCCAGCCCACCCGCCTCTGCCAGCGCCTGCGAAAGTACCTCGCCGGAATGGAGTTTGTACGCCCCGGGCTTATTCACCTGGCCCAGCGCGTAAAAAACGTGGCTGGCCGGATCGCTTACACGGACGGTAGCATTCGCCCCGTGAACATAGCGAGCATATCGCTTCTCGAGGTCCACTTTGAGCTGGTCCGGCGTCAGCCCCGCCGCCGGCACTCGTCCTATCAGCGGCATCGCGATAGTTCCGTCAGAGGCGACGGTCACTTTGCCGCTGAGTTGCGGTTGGGTCCAGACAATTATATCGAGCTCATCGTCGCTGCCGATCATGTAAGGATCGAGGGTTTTCGCCACCGGATGTTGCACCACTTTTTCCCGCACCGGCGCACTATCGAACAAGCTGCACGCGACCATCGAGATTGAAATCGCAACCACAAGCAATCCCGTCACGGTCAGAGCCGCACCCGCACGAACATAGTCGTGAGCGAACGCGATTTTACTGATCTTCATCAATTACTTTTCAGCCACGCCCTTCAGAGTCGCACCGCCCCGCGCAACCTTCCGCCGATCGGCGACCACCGAGAACCGGCCATACTTCTGCGTCGCCGGTTCCACCGCCGATGGTTCATCGCCTAGCGGACTCCCCATCCGGACGAGTTTATGTTCCTGAGAATCCCAGCCCTTCAATATAAGATACTGTTTGCCTCTACGCTGAACCAGTCCTCGCTCCTCCATTTCTTTCAAAAGCCTGCTCACCAGCGGTCGTGAACTCGCGATCATCTCCGCCAGATCGGCCTGTGAGAGTTCCGGGATAATCAGCGTGCCGCGATTGTCGTGCACACCAACGCGCCGCCCAAGGTCGCTCAGCACAACTTCGAGACGCTGTTGAAACGGTAGTCCAAGAAAGCTCGTCCACCAGTGCAGGGTTGAAGACCAGAACGAATTTAACGTCTGGTAGAGTTCTATTGCCTGCTCGGGGTCGAGCGCCCTAAGCAGTCGCACCGCTCGCTCTCGTGTGAAAAGCGCTACCGAGCATTTGGTCAGCGCCTGCGTCTCGAACACCTTGGACCGGCGCCCCTTGCAGTCCTCGGCGTCGGCGTAACCGATGATATCGCCCGGCCCCGACAATCGCGCCAGCACCCGCGCCCCATTGGCCGTGTTGCAGTACACCTTTACGTAGCCGGCCAGCACGCATCCGAACAGATCGCCCGGCGATCCCTCGAGGAAGACCATCGCGCTGCGCGGATAGCTCACCGCGCTTCGATGATCGACCAGGTCGTCGATGATAGCGCTCGGCACGCGCCAGCGGCCGAAATTCCCGCGCAGCTTTGCGTAGCCTTCGTCGCATGCGACGCCGTTTGCCATCACCCGTTCCTCCGTCTCATAGGTGCGCCTTCATCACGCCGAACAGGTCGGTGATCTGATTGACGCTGTCGCCGTAGTCCACGCTCGACACGAATGCCGACCGCGAGTGCGGCGCCGAGGGAAGAAACCCATGCATCCCCGCCAGCGCACGCTCACCCATATGACTTGGCGCGATCACGGTTCCCGGCTCGGTCAGAAAAATCTTTTCGCCGTACTTCCCATCCGGAAACCACGAATGGAGGTTGACGAGGTCGTCGGGCTCCAGCCATCTGCCGCCATCGATCTCCTTCAGGGCTGCGGAAACCAGGTCCCGCGCGTCTCCTGAAAAAAACCAGAAGCGCGCCATCGTGGAATCCAGCAGGCACAGGTAGTCGACCGACGCCTTCAATGGCAGCGCTGCCAGCCGCGCCTGGATATCGATCGTCGCGACCGTCGGCGCCATCCCATGATCGCCGAAGACGTGAAGTTCCGCCGCGCCGTACGTCTTCTCGGCGATATCGTACAGGCGCGCAAGCTTGTCCGAATATTTTTGCAACGTCTCGGCCGCGGCGGCGCGATCGTCGGCATGCAGATGCAGAAAATAGTCGAGCTCGGCGAGGTACAGAAAATAAAATTTCGCCACCCCGGCGTGCAAGTCCGCTTCCATCGACGCAATCAACTGATCGTCCGTCCCATCATGGTAACAATACGCTTTGTAGGATTTACCGTCACCATGCAATAGGTCGAAGATCGAGGTCGAGCCGGGAATCCCGCCAGGCGCGTAGATATTGCGCTTCTCACAGACGTCGAGCTTCGGCAGATATTTCAGCGGTACGCCGTAAAGCTGAAAGTATCCGGTGAGGTTGTTCATCCGGCGTGCCAGCGTCTTCACTCCGAAGCGCGCGTAACGGTTCTCGACCATCCACGGCGGCATCGCGCAGATAAGCTTGAGCTTCGAGAACGGCGAATGTCCGTTCGCGCGATGAAACAGCGACAGCCGCCCATGCTCCTCCGGAAACCGCCCGGTGAGAATCGACGGAATCGCCGCGGTGCTGAACCCAAGCACCGAATCGAGCGGACGCCGATACGGCGCGACGTCCTTCAGGAACGGATGCTCCTTGATCCATTCCCAGCCCAGCGCGTCCATCAACACGAAGATGCTCGCTTTCATCGCTTGGCTGGTTTCCTCACGATCGCGAGCAGTCCGGAGCCGTGCCGCGTTGGTGTGTGATTTTCGAGAAAGCTCAGTGCAAGCAGGAAGGGCAAGGAGGCCGCGAACACCAAAGGATTCGGCTTGCTGTCGCCGAGCACAAAAAACAAATCGTGCGCGAGATTGCCGAACGGCCCATACGTCCACACGGTCTTGACCGGCTCGAGTCCAACCTCGCGCGCCAAGTTGTTTATCATGTCGGGAGAATAGCCCGGCCGCACGTGACCGATGTCTTCGGGCTTGAATCCGATTCGACGCTCGCGCCACGCGACCAGCTTCAGATGACGCCGCTGCGGCACCGAGGGGAACGTCAACAGCAGGTAGCCGCCCGGCGCCAGCGCCTGCGCAAGATTCGACATCGCACCACGATCGTCTTCGATATGCTCGAGCACGTCGGTGTTGGTGATCAGATCATATTGCCCGACCGCAGACAGGTTGAGCAGATTGTCGCGGCTGAAAGTGGCGTTGCTCAACGCCAGGTTTCGCGCGGCCGTGCGGCAGCGCTCGACCCTGTCGTCTTCCAGATCGATCCCATGCACTCGCCAATCCGGATGGAGTCGCGCGCAATGCAGCGCGATATCGCCGCGGCCGGTGCCGGCATCGAGCAGACGCGTGCCGCGCTCCGGCATGCCCAGCGCCTTGATCTCGCGGAACACGTGGTTCAACCGAATCCGCCCCGGTATGTGGATCTCGCCGATGTAGCGGTACGCATTGCGGCGCATCCGCGACGGCTCGCCCGCAGCCTTCTCGATTCCAAATCGCGTGGCCGCAATCGAACTCAATTTGAAATCCCCCGTCGCAGGCCGGGCCCAAACGCGCGGGCCACTCCAAGCGGCATGTGACGCCATAGGCGGCTGATGGTCTGAAGGCTCTTGCGTTCGCGCGGCGCCGACGCATGTGGCGAAAGGTAGAGAGTGCTCCAGTACGGTTGCACCGGAGTCGGACCCCATTGCCGCTTGAATTCGAAGATGCCCGATCCGACGCTCGATCGCCCGAAATCGAAAGTGTGACAGCCGGACTCGATGCCAAGCTGTATCGCTCTCCAATACAACGCGTTGGTCGCGTACACCGGACGCGCCTCGAAAGTCGCGCCTGACCACGGCAGCATCATCGAGCCGCGGAAATTCATCGCGAGTCCCGCCGCGACCACGCGGCCTTTGCTGCGAACGCGAATTAGCGAAAGCCGATCGCGAAATCCGTTGACGAGATTGCTGAAGAACCGGCGGCCATGCGTCGGCGATCCAAGATCGCGCATGTTCTCCGAGTAAGTCGCGCAGAAATCAGCCAGTGCCGCCGGATCGGTCGCGTCAGTCACGTCAACGCCGAGCTGCAGCTTTTCAATTCGCTTGAGGCGGTTGCGGCGCTCCGAGGGCAAGCGACGCATCTGTTCATCGATCGTCGACGAGAGCGACAGATGCTGCGCCACTTTCTCGGTGCTGACTTCGAACGGCGGCTCCATCTGCATCAGGCTGCGGATATGCAGGCGCTTGGCGCGCAGCTTCGACGCCAACTCGCGCGCATAATTAATCAGATCCGCCTGCGCAGCGTTCCGGCTCGCCGAATCGAGCCCGTCGGCGTGGCAAATGCCGCCGTAGTCGAGATAGGGCATCGACGAGAGCTCGCTTCCATAAAGAAGGCTGCGCACAAAGATGAACGGCGCCGCGGCGACCGGACGGCCACGCGAATCCTGCGCGATCAAGTAATGGGAATCGAATCCGTACGCCGATCCGACCACATCGCGCCATTGCCAAAGATGGCCCGACGTCGCGTCGGCACATTGCGCGATCAGATCGTCCCAATCCGTGCGCCGATTTTCGCTGCAAACTACAACAGTCAAACCAGATCAAATCCCCCGAGTTACAGATTCCTTGGTTCCCAAAGCACCGGCACTTCGCCGGCAAAACATCGCCACAGTCCGACCGCCTGGGCACAGTTGAGCGCAACGAACTGGTAGGCGATGGTCGCCTTGCCTTCGGTGCCGCGTCGCGTCGCGATCCATCCGACCGCTGCGACAATTGCGAACAATATTTCCAGGCCCAGCACGACTCGAAAAAACCCACCGTCCTGGGCAAGCGGCACCGTCGCGATTACCCCAATCGCAAGCAGCGGCGCCGTCAGCCAGCGCAGCATTTTATGCGAGGTTAAAACGAGAATCGAGCGCCAGCGCCGTTGTTTGATCAGCTCGGGCAGCAGCCGGAAATAAACCAGCGCGGCCTGCGAGACCATTCTGACCTGCCGCGCGAACTCACTCGCCGCCGAAAATTCTTCAAGCGCGAAAGCGTCGCCCGCCATCACCGATTGCGCACCCGCGATCGAGGCGAGAATCGGATGCACAAAATCGTTGATCAGCGCCGGGTCGAGCGGCTTGAATAGCTCGCGGCGCATCGCATACAACGCGCCGTCCGCGCCCGCCACCACGCCGAGCCGCGACTCGAGGCCCTTGAGCATCTGCTCGTAGCGCTGATACACCGACCCGATCGTCTCGCCCGGATACCGCGACACGCCAGTTACCAATCCGATCGATTTGTCGCGCAG
>PMOH01000529.1 GCA_003161515.1 Deltaproteobacteria bacterium | reverse complement strand
GCGCGCACGTCGAACTCGCCGCGATCGTCGATGAACTTCATCAGGTTGAGCGAAGCGAGATTGCAGGCCGAGTTGTCGAGATGCATGTACTCGCTGCACGGATTCGACGCGTTGATGCGTCCGCTAGCCGGGCAGGTGTGCCAAGTGTTGATGGTGGTGTCGAATTGCATCCCGGGGTCGCCGCATGCGTGCGCGGCCTCGGCGATCAGGTGGAGTATCTTGCGCGCGGGACGCGTCTCGGCGACTTCGCTCGACTTGACGAAGTGCGTCTGCCAATCAGCGTCGTCGAGCACCGCCTGCATGAAGCCGTCGGTGGCGCGCACGGAGTTGTTCGCGTTCTGAAAAAATACAGAGCCGTAAGCGGGCCCGTCGAGCGAGGAGTCGTAGCCCGCCTCGATCAGCGCCCACGCCTTCTTTTCCTCTTCGACTTTGCACTTGATGAAATCGACGATGTCAGGATGGTCGGCGTTCAGCACGACCATCTTGGCCGCGCGGCGCGTCTTGCCGCCCGACTTGATTACGCCGGCGCTCGCGTCAGCGGCCTTCATGAACGACAACGGTCCCGACGCGGTCCCGCCCGCCGAAAGTTTCTCGCGGCTCCCGCGCAGCGCCGACAGGTTGACGCCGGCGCCTGAGCCGCCTTTGAAAATCATCCCCTCGTTGCGATACCAGCTCAGGATCGAATCCATACTGTCTTCGACCTTGAGAATGAAGCACGCGGAGCACTGCGGCTTGGCCTCGATGCCGACGTTGAAATAGACCGGGCTGTTGAACGACGCCTTCTGATGGAGCAGCAGGTACTTGAGCTCGTCGTGGAACGTGTCGCGCGCGTCGGCGTCGGCGAAGTATTCCTGCTTGTCGCCCCATCCGCTGATGGTATCGACCACGCGCGAGATCAATTGACGGACGCTGTTCTCGCGCCGCGGCGTGCCGAGCGGTCCACGAAAATATTTCGAGACGACGACGTTGGTGGCGGTCTGCGACCAAGCTCGCGGAACTTCGACGTCCTTCTGCTCGAAGACCACGCGCCCGTCTTCGCCCGAGATGACGGCGCTGCGGAGATCCCACTCGACCTGCGAATATGGATCGACCCCCGCGGTGGTGAAGAATCGCTCGAGCCCGACGCCGCGTCCCGGCGCCGCAGAATTGACCGGCGCGCCGTTGGTGGAAGGGCTGCGGTCGGTGATTTTCGGCTTCGAATCCATCTCA
Organism: Deltaproteobacteria bacterium; assembly: GCA_003161515.1. Taxonomy (GTDB): domain Bacteria; phylum Desulfobacterota; class Binatia; order Binatales; family Binataceae; genus Binatus. Next base: position 3,390 of record PMOH01000529.1, on the reverse strand, counting down.
AAATCTATCGCTCCCCCACCCATGACCGCATCCTCCCCGCCCCGGTTACATACGCGTTAAGCCCACTTTACGGCTGACTACTATTGTCGTCGCGGTTCGGCATGCTTCGACGTCAATCTAGTGTCGTCATGTGCCTCGTGGTGCGCCAATATGCGCGCGGTCAGGGCGGTCTGTCAAGCCCCTACCCCCTACAGGTAGTGTAGGACAACGTGTTCACAACCCATATATTAGGTTGTTGATAACTTTTGGTAAATGTTCGCCGATATTAATAATTGTGACTGACCGATTGGTTCAAATTAGCTGGACTAATGGATCTGGAGATCGCGAAACGCCACTGAGCGTGCCGCCGGCATGCATTGCGACGGCGACGGCGCTATCGTCGGACGGTCATGCCAATTCGACGCCACAAGGCTCCAGAACAGATCGGCGCCGCGATGCAGCCGCTGCTCGATCGGATCGATCGCGAAGGCCATTTCGCGATCGTGCGGCTGGCGAAAGCGTGGCCCGAGATCGTCGGCGAGACGATCGCGCGACGCACCGAAATCGTCTCGCTGAAATTCCACACTGCGGTGGTGAAAGTTTCGGGCGCGATGTGGATACAAGAACTAAGCTTGATGAAATCGCAAATCCTCGCGCGCGTCACCGATCAGATCGGCGACGACGTCGTCCGTGAACTGCGCTTTGTGAAGGGAACATTGAGCCGCCGCGAGCGCCCCAAACTACGCACAGTGCCGCGCGCAGCGCGCAAATCAATCGAGCTGCCGGAGCTGAAGGATCCCGAATTGCGCAAAGCATTCGAGCGGCTGATCGAAGCGTGGGGCCGCGCGCCGCGGTGAAGGGTAAATCACTTGATTAAATGTGAAACCCCTCCGCGGGTTTCACGCTTCCGCGGCAGGGGTGACCCCTGCACCCAGTAAACGGAAACAGCACCGATTACGTCATAATACTGTGAATCCTCTGATATGCGCGTTCGTATATAGGTAAGAGACCTGTCGTGGTTCGCGAAGATTCTAAACAGGACCGGATTCTGCACGTGCTCAACCGGCTCGCCTTCGGCCCCCGGCCGGGGGACTTCGAGCACGTCAGTGCGATTGGGCCCGAACGCTACGTGCACGAACAATTGCATCCCGAGACGATCGCGATTCCCGCCGATCTGATCGAGCGCATCAACGACCTTCATACGCTGCGCATGACTCCAATCGCGCTGTTCGTCGAATATCAGCGGCCGGTCATGGAGGCGCGCAAGGATGCGAAGGCCGAGAACGTCGGCGGCGACAAATCGGCGCTCAAGGACGCGACCAAGGACGCGCGAATCGAGCAGCGAATCGTGATGCGCGAAGCGGTCGAGGCGCGGATGATGCGCGCGATCGAAGGGCCGCGCCAACTGCAGGAAGTGATGACCGCGTTCTGGTTCAACCACTTCAACGTTTTTGCCGGCAAAGGTCTCGACCTCATCTGGACCGGTGCGTTCGAGGAAACCGCGATTCGGCCGCACACCTTCGGCAAGTTCCGCACGCTGCTCGGCGCGACTGCTCATCATCCGGCGATGCTCTTTTACCTCGACAACTGGCAGAACACGGCGCCCGGCAGCCCCGGCTCGAAGGGCAAGTTCGAGGGAATCAACGAGAACTACGCGCGCGAGCTGATGGAGCTGCATACGCTGGGCGTCAACGGCGGATACTCGCAGGCCGACGTAATCGCGCTCGCGCATATTCTGACCGGATGGGGCCTGCCCAAGGGCGGCGGCGGTGCTGGTGGTGGAGGCGGGAATCGCAAGCCGGGCGGCGGAGGAATGGCGCGACCTGAAATGGCCGGATTTTTTCCAATGCGGCGAATGATGATGCAGCGCCGGCAAAACCCCATGCGTCCGCCGGTCGATCCCAGCGGATTTTATTTTGACGAATCGCGCCACGATTTTTCTAGCAAAACTTTCCTGGGGCATCAGATCGAAGGTGGCGGAATCGACGAAGGCGAGCATGCGCTCGACATCCTGGCGCGCAGTCCCGCCACCGCGAAGCATCTGAGCTTCAAGCTGGCGCAATACTTCGTCGCCGACGATCCACCACCCGCGCTGGTCGAGCGGATGGCGGGTCGATACCTCGCGACCGACGGCGAGATTCGCTCGGTGCTCGAGACGATGTTCACCAGCGCGGAATTCTGGGACCCGCGATACTACGGCGCGAAGTTCAAAACTCCATACGAGTACGTGGTTTCGTGCGCGCGCGCGACCGGCGTGCCGATTCGCAACTACCGCCCGCTGTACGGCACGATGCAGATTCTCGGGATGCCGCTGTACGGATGCCAGACGCCCAATGGCTACGCCAACACGCAGGACGCGTGGCTGAATCCCGATGCGATGATGACGCGGCTCAGCTTTGCGACTGCGCTCGGATCGGGAAATCTGCCGCTGGAAAATCCGCCGTTCGAGGAAGACGCGGCTGGCGGCGGCGCGACGCGTCCGGAGCCGCCCGTGGTGCCGCGCAAGGGCGGCGGCAAAGTGAATATCAATTTCGATCCCGGACCGCATGGACCGAAGATGACGCCGCCCGACCCGGCGCAGCTAGCGGCCACGCTCGGCGATTATTTCACCCCGGCGACGGCCAACGCGGTCGAGGCGTCGCCGACCAATCTTCGCGCGCCGCTGATTCTCGGCAGTCCCGAGTTCATGAAGCGTTGAGTAATCGAAATGAAAAATAATTTTCAAACCACTGATGCGTGTATCGCGTGCAATCCGGCCGCCGCAACTCCGATCAGCCGGCGCGCGTTCATGCGCCGCGCGGCGATTCTGTCGGCGTCGGGTATCGTGCTGCTGAGCCCGCATGCGTGGGCCGCACGCTCGCTCGACACCAACAGCAAGCGCAGGTTGATCGTGGTGTTCCTGCGCGGCGCGGTGGACGGCCTCAACGTCGTCGTTCCGCACGGCGAGTCGGCCTACTACGACGCGCGCCCGACGATTGCGATCGGACGTACCGGTGCCAGCGACGGCTTAATCGATCTCGACGGACATTTCGGGATGCATCCCGCACTCGCGCCGATGGACGCCCAGTGGCACGACGGGACGCTCGCGTTCGTGCATGCGTGCGGCTCGCCGGATCCGACGCGATCGCATTTCGACGCGCAGGATTTCATGGAGAGCGGCACGCCCGGCGTCAGGACCACGCAGGACGGATGGCTGAATCGAGCGCTCGCCGCGATTCCGGGGACGCATGGACCGACCGAGGCGTTGAGTCTCGGGCCGACGGTGCCGCGGATTCTGAGCGGCAAGGTGCCGGTCGCGAATATCGCGCTCGGTCGCGCTGCGGAAAGGCCGATGCCGATGGACCGGCCGGTGATCGAAGCGGCCTTCGACAAGATGTACGTCGGCAACGATTCGATCAGCCGCGCGTATCG
>PMOH01000051.1 GCA_003161515.1 Deltaproteobacteria bacterium | reverse complement strand
CGGTGGTCGCGCGCGGCGGCTATGGGCGCGGCGAGCTGAATCCTCAATCCGACGTCGATCTCCTGTTTCTGCACGACTACAAGCGCGGCCCGTACGCCGAGATTGTCACCGAAATAATGCTGCACGCGCTGTGGGACGCGGGTCTGATCGTTGGTCACGGCGTCCGCACCGCCAAGGAATGTGTGCGGCTCGCCAACGAAGACCTGAAGGAAAAAACCGCGATCCTCGACGCGCGATTTTTGTGCGGCGACGAAAAGCTTTACGCCGATCTCGACAAGCTGCTCATCGCCGAGGTTCTCAATCGCAACCAGGACAAGTTCTTCGCCACCAAGCTCGAGGAAAGTCGCAAACGCCACGCCCAGTATGGCGATTCAATCTACCTGCTCGAGCCGCAGATCAAGGACGGCGAAGGCGGCCTGCGCGATCTTCACACTGCGATGTGGCTCGCCAAGGTTAAATACAAGGTCCACTCGCTCGAGGAGTTGGTGCAGAAGGCCGTCATCACGGAGCCTGAAGCGGCCGAAGTGATAGAGGCGCGCGATTTTCTCTGGCGCGTGCGCAACTCGCTGCACTTTCTCACCGGCCGCCACTTCGATCAGATCACGTTCGAGATGCAGGAACGGATCGAGCCGATCCTCGGCTTCAAACCCGAGGAGGGACAGGCCGCCGGTTCCGCCCTGATGCGTGCGTACTACCAGCACGCATCGACGATCCATCGCTTCGCCGAGGGCCTGATAGCGCGCGTCACCGAGAACAGTCCCGGCGGACGATTTTTTGGCCGCACCCCGACCCGCAGGATTCGTCCCGGTGTGATCGTCCAGGGTAGTCTGCTGAGCATCGCGCAATCTGATTTCTTTCAGCGCGATCCCCTGAACCTGATCACGATCTACGCCGATTGCCAGGCGCAGAATGTGCGCCTGTCGGGCAGCGCTTACCAGCTGGTGCGCGACAACGTTGCTTTGATCGACGACGCGATGCGCAAGGACCCGCGCGTCGCCGAAGCGCTGATGACGATTCTGTCTGCGCGCCAACGCGTCGCCGAAACTCTCGAGGCGATGCATCTGTCCGGCGTGCTCGGCGCAATAATCCCCGAGTTCGGCAATCTCTACGCGCGCGTCCTGCACGACCTCTACCACATCTATACTGTCGATCGTCATTCTCTGGTCGCGGTGCGCGAGCTCGAACGACTGCGCACGGGCGAGTTCAAGGATCCAACTCCCCTGCTCACCGAAGTTGCGCGCGAGCTGCCTCATCTGCCGCTGGTATTCCTCGCGCTGCTGCTGCACGACATCGGCAAAGGCCACGGCCACGACCATCATGAGCGCGGCGCCAGCCTGACCGCGGAAGTCTCGCAGCGCCTCGGCCTGAACAGCGAGGAAATCGATCTCGTCGTGTTCCTCGTGCGCAACCATCTGATGATGTCGCAGGTCGCGCAGAAGGGTGACCTCGACGATCAAACCACCGTCGCGGAATTTGCGCGTACCGTCGGTTCGATCGATCGGCTGAAGGCGCTCTACCTGCTGACCTACGCCGATATGCGCGCGGTCGCGCCGAAGGTCTACAACAATTGGCGCGACATGCTGCTGAGCGATCTCTACCTGCGCGCGCTCAAGGTGCTCGAGCAAGGCGATCGCGAGGCGGTCGATCCCGCGCGTCGTCTCGCCACCGTCAAGGCCGGTGTGCGCGAGACCTTGCTCAGTGCGTCCGCTCCTGAAGCCGACGTGGCCGCGTTCCTCGACGAGATGCCCGATCGCTACTTCTTCACCGTCCCCGAAAACGACATCCAGCTGCATTTCGATCTGATGCGCTCACTCGACGATCGGCCGCTGGTCTGTCGCGTCCGGCATTTCCCGGAGCTCGAGTTCAGCGAGTTCATCGTCGTGACGCGCGACCGGCCGGGGCTGTTCTCGATGATCGCGGGCGCGCTGACCGCCAACAATCTCAACATCCTCTCGGCGCGAATCACCACGCGCACCAACGGCGTTGCGATGGACGTCTTTCGCATCTCGCATCAGATGGGCGAGGTCTCGATGGCGCTCGAGGACGACCGCTGGCAGCGCGTCGAGCACGACCTCGAGCGCGTCATCACCGGCCAGCAGGACATCGCGGCGCTGGTCGCCGCGGCGCATCACGTGCAGAGCGCGGGCCGCAAGTTCGTCCGCCACGTCCCGACCGAAGTCACCGTTGACAATCGCACCTCCGAGCAGTTCACCGTCATCGACGTGTTCACCCAGGACCGCGTCGGCCTACTGTTCGCGATTACGCACACGCTCTTCCTGCTCGGCCTGCGGATTCACCTCGCGCGCATTTCGACCAACGCCGATCAGGCGCTCGACGTTTTTTACGTGAGCGATCGCGACGGCGGAAAAATCGAGGATCTCGATCGGATGCGCGAGCTACGCGCCGGGTTGCTGGAAAAGGTCGAACAAAATCCGCGCGCAGGAGCACCCGCGTGAGCGCAGCCAACTGGGACGATTTGATCGATCGCCATTTGTCGCGCCAGGCGGTCGAGCGCGGTCTCAGCCGCCATTCGATGGAAGCGTACGCGCACGATCTCGGCCTGTTTCAATCGTGGTGCCGCGACAGCGGCCTCGAGCCCGCGCAACTCGACGCCAGTGCGCTGACCGCCTACCTCGAAGCGCTCGCCGATCAGGGCTTTGCCGTCAGTTCGCAGCGCCGTCATCTCGCGAGCCTGCGCGGCCTCGCGCGCGAGCTGGTGGACGAGAAGATCATCGAGCGCGATCCCGCGCCCGCCGTCAAGCTCAGGCCGCATCCGCGCAAACTTCCGCGCACCCTGTCGCCCGCAGACATCGAAAATCTGATCGGCGCGATCGACGCGCATGATGTACGCGGACTTCGCGATCGCGCGATGCTTGAGATGGCCTACGGATGCGGTCTTCGCGTTTCAGAGCTGGTAGGTTTGCAACTGCATCAGGTGAATCTTGCCGCCGGCGTCGTCGTCGTGCTGGGCAAGGGCAGCAAGGAGCGGATGGTGCCGATGGGCGGCGCCGCGATTCGCGCGCTGAAGGCGTACCTGGATCGGCGCGACGAGATTCTAAATCCCGTCGATGACAGCAAGCGCGGTAAGAAGAAAGTTCCGCGCCGCGTCTCCGCGGTTTTCATCACAAGGCTCGGCCGCGCGATGACGCGCCAGGGATTTTTCAAGGCGCTGAAAAGCTGGGCGTCCAACGATCCGCGGCTCGCATGGATCAGCCCGCATACATTGCGCCATTGCTTCGCGACCCATCTGCTCGAGGGCGGCGCCGACCTGCGCGCCGTGCAGGAGATGCTCGGTCATAGCGACATCTCGACCACGCAAATTTACACTCATCTCTCGAAGAGCCACCTGCGCAAAGTGCATCGCACGTTTCATCCGCGCGCGACTCGCGCGAGCGCGGCGGAAGGCACCGACTGACTTGAATGATCTGAACGGAACCATCGCGACTATCTGCGTCGTCGCGCCGGCGATCATGTTCGCGATCATCGCGCACGAGGTTATGCACGGCGTGGTCGCGCTGCGCCTTGGCGACGACACCGCGCGCCGCGCCGGCCGCCTGACGCTGAACCCGATTTCGCACATCGATCTCTTTGGCACGATCATCCTGCCCTTCGGGCTGTATCTTTTCGGTTTGCCCGTGCTCGGATACGCGAAGCCGGTGCCCGTCGATTTTCGCGTGCTGCGCGGCGGACGCACCGGGATGTTGAAGGTGGCCGCCGCCGGTCCGCTGACCAACTTCGTGCTCGCGATCCTGAGCGGACTTGCTCTCCGCGTATTGCCCGCGTTCTTGCACGGTTCGCTCGGCACCACCGTCGTCGTACCGCTCGCCCGGATGCTGCAAGCGTCGGTGATCGTCAACGTCGAGCTGGGCGTCTTCAATCTTTTTCCCGTGCTGCCGCTCGACGGCGGCCGCGTCCTGTTCAGCATCCTGCCGATCGCCGCCGCGCGCGCCTACGCGCAAACCGAGCGCTACGGCTTCCTTATACTGCTGCTGCTGCTGTATACGCATTGGATTGACGTCGCGATTTACCCGGTAATGAATTGGGCGTTCAGCGCGATTACGTGGATGGTGCAGTTGTGAGCAACGAAAACGAAAGCAGCACGACGCCCAAGGTCGGCGCCGACGCCGGCGTCCGTTTCCGCCTGCCAATTTACGAAGGCCCGCTCGATTTGCTGCTGCATCTGCTCAAGCGCGCCGAACTCGACCCGCACGAAGTCACTGCCAGCGTTATCACCGAGCAGTATCTCACATGGCTCGAATTGCTCGACCAGTTGAATCTCGACGTCGCCGGCGAGTACCTCGTGATGGCGGCGACGCTGCTCCTGATTAAGTCGTTCGCGATGCTGCCGCATCCGGAGCTCGCCGACACTGAGGAGGCCGAGGAACTCAAGCGCGACCTGGTCGAGCGCCTCCTCGAATATCAGCGCTATCGCGAGGCGGCCGAGAAGCTTTCCGAGCGCGCGCTGCTCGGTCGCGACGTTTTCACGACGCCCGGCGAGGTCGCGCCCGAAGACGCCAACGCCAAGCAGTACACCGTCTCGATTTTTGATCTCGTCGAAGCGATTGGCGCCGTGCTCAAGCGCGTCGCCGACAAGACTCCGCGCAAAATCGAGCTGCGCGATATCCCGGTTGCGGAATGTATCCCGCGAATCCTGCACGCGCTGGAAAGCACGGGACGAATCCAGTTCGCCGCGCTGTTCGACGACGCGAACGATCGCTCGCTGGTGATCGCGACCTTCATGGCGTTGCTCGAATTGATACGCCGGCGCGACGTTCGCGCGTTTCAGGAAGAGCGCTTCGGCCCGATTTTTCTCGAGCGCGGCAGTGCGGCATGACGGAGGCTGAGTGGAAGAAGAGCGATTGAAATCAATTCTCGCGAGCCTGCTGTTCGCAGCCGGCGAACCCGTTTCGATTGCGCGGCTCGCCGCCGTGTTCGACGACATGCCGCGCGCGACCGTGCAGGCGGCGCTCGCCGAGATGGCGTCGCAGTACTCCGCCGAAAATCGCGGCATCGTCATCGACGAAGTCGCCGGCGGCTACCAGATGCGCACGCCGAAGGACCACGCCGGCTACGTGCGCAAGTTGCTCGCCGCGCGGCCCCCGCGACTCAGCCGCCCGCTGATGGAGACCGTCGCGATCATCGCCTATCGGCAGCCGATCACGCGCCCCGAGATTGAACAGTTGCGCGGCGTCGATACCGGCGGCGTGCTCGAAACGCTGCTCGAAAAACGCTTGGTAAAAATTGCGGGACGCAAGGAAGCGCCCGGGCGCCCGATGGTTTACGAAACCACGCCCGAGTTCCTCGAATTGTTCGGACTCAAGGATCTCGAAAGCCTGCCCGACCTTTCAGAGTTCCGCGAAATCGAGCGCGCCGTCGAGCAGGCGAACACCGGCCCGGTCGAAGGTATCGAGACTCATCCTGAGGACGTTGCCGAGACCGCGCCGGCGACCTCAGAAGACCCTGCGGAGCCCGCGCCTGAGACCTCCGACGACGACAAAACCTCGCACTGATCGAAGGAACCAAGATGTATCGATATCGACTGCTGGTATTCGTAGCACTGACCGCGTTTGCGTTCGCGGGATTGTCCTACGCTGA
>PMOH01000088.1 GCA_003161515.1 Deltaproteobacteria bacterium | reverse complement strand
CGTTGCGATCCTCGCCGGCATTGACGAGCGATTGCTTCAATCCCGCGGAAAATCCGAAAACGATGATGAAGATCATCGAGACGAGGGCGACGCCGAGAATCGTCATCAGCGACGTGGCGCGACGCTCGATGACGCTGCGGAAATTGTAGCGAATCGGCACCATCGCGAGGCCCCCACCGATCGGCTCTGACAGGAAGTTAATTCTGACGAAGGAGATATCTTAGTAGGAAGTCTGGCTTTTCAAAAGAGGCCGCGGTTGTTGCACAGGTACAGCTTGAATCGCAGCACCCTCACCTGCCGGCCGCGATGCGGCCGGCCGCCTCTCCCGTAAAGCTCCCCCTCACCCGCGCCAATGGCGCGACCTCTCCCGCAACCAAGCGGAAGAGGCGAATAATCGGTTGCGCGGAACGCAACATCCTAACTGGGGCGAGGTAAGGAAGGAGCCGGGATTCTTCGCTTCGCTCTGAATGACACAAGGACGGAATGAAGCCCTTGTGTCACATCATGGGGGTGATCCGTGGTTGGGGGTGCGTCGGCCGGCGTCGAGAAAGATCCGGGGTCCCTCGGCTTCGCTCGGGATGACGCAAGAAAAAGGTGCGGAACCCATGGTGGGTTCCGCATTTAATGAAGTGATTTACCCTTTCCTTACGCGCAGGCGGCGCGGAAGGTGCCTTTGATTGCGGGCTCGCCTTTTTGATTCAGGACTACCAGGTCGCCTTCGATCTGCTTCTCGCCGTTCTTCTCGATCTTGTTGGTGATCTTTCCGGTGCAGGTGACGACGTCGCCCGGCCATACGCGGGTCGCGAAGCGGACCTGGAAGCGGCGGACGTTGCCGATCCCGACGTAGTCGGTGACGGCTTTCGAGAGCAGGCCCGCGGTGAACATCCCCTGCGCGAACACGGTCGGGATTCCGGCCGCCTCGACGAAAGTCTGATCGTAATGCAGTGGGACAAAGTCGCCGGATGCGCCGGCGTAGCGGACGAAATCAGGACGGGTGACTCCTTTGATTTCGATTTTTGGTATTTCGTCGCCGACTTTTACTGAATCGAATTTTAATTTTGCCATCATTTTTCACCGACTGGGGTCAGGCTTTGACTGCTTGTCCGGTTTCGATCAGGGTCGAGCGCGCGATCGCGACTTTCTCGCCCTTCTGATTGGTGTACTCGGTTTCCGTGATCAGCAAGGTCATCTTGCCGCCGCGGCCGCCTTCTTTTTCGAGCACGTCGGCGACTTTGGTAACGCCGGTCAGAGTGTCACCGACGAAGATCGGCTTGAAGAATTCGAAGTCCTGCTCGCCGTGCAGGATACGGCGCAAGTCGAAGCCGCCGAAGCCGGGACTCGAAGTCTCGTCGGTCCAGAACGCGCTGGTCTGCAGAAACGTGACCGGCACCGGCACTCCGCCGACTTCTTTTTTCGCCAGTTCCTGATCGAAGTAGAGCGGATTCGGGTCTTTGATCGCGCGGGCGAACTCGCGCACCTTGCTCCAATCGACATGCATCTTGAATGGTTTGCCGGTTTTCCCGACCGCGCTTTTATCAGCCATCTGAATGAACCTCTTTCTACAGGATCGACGAATTATTTACTGTCGAACGATCGGTTTGTCCACTTACCCGCCCAGACGCATCATGCCTTCGCCGCCGTCGATTATCAGCAGGGAGCCGGTGACGTAGCTGGACGCATCCGAGGCCAAAAAGATGCATGGGTAAGCGATTTCCTCGACGCGGCCGAAGCGCTGCAGCGCGCGCGATCGCGCGACCATCTCTTTGACTTTCGGATTCGGCCATACGCGTGGCGCCGCTCCCTCGGTGTCGATCGGGCCGGGCGCGATACAGTTGACGCGGATTCCCGCGGGACCCCATTCGCCGGCGTGAGATACGGTCAGGTTGATTACTCCGGCCTTGGCAGCGCCGTACGGGAGCATCGTGGGGGAGCCGTGTACGCCTGCGGTCGAGGAGATGTTGACGATCGAGCCGGGGCTTTTCTGCTCGATAAACTGTCGCGCCGCCGACTTCGAGCAGAAGAACACGCCGTCGAGATTGATGCCGACCACCGCGCGCCATCCGTTGGGCGAGAGATTGAGCGACGGCGTCGTGATACTGGCGCCGTGATTGTTGATCAACACGTCGAGGCGCCCGAAATGCTTGACCGCCTCGGCGACCATCTTGTCGCATTGGTCGGCGTCGCGGACGTCAACCTGCGCCATCTCGCACTTGCCGCCGGCCTTGCGGATTTCATCGCGTACGCGCTCGAGGTTTTCGATCTTGCGGCTCGCGATCAGGACCGGCGCTCCGCGCTGCGCGAACTCCTTGGCGATCGACTCGCCAATCCCGGTTCCGCCGCCGGTCACGATGGTAACTTTGCCTTCGACACTGAATGGATTGTTCAAAATGAAAACGTCCTCCGATGGGGTTCGATTGGATTTATCGCACTGTTGAGCAGCGTTGGCGAGAGGTGAGGAGGTGGGAAGGGGAGATCACTTTATTGAATGCGGAACCCACCGTGGGTTCCGCGCCTCCTTGGGCAGGGGTGACCCCTGCACCCGGTGATAAGAAATCGCAAAATGGCGAGGACGCCCTTTTGCTCTGAGGTTCTTTTTCCCCTGTGTCATGCCTCAGTGGCACACGCTTCAGCCTGTGGTCTTGAGCCCGGATTTGCGGGGACCAGAAAATCACAGGCTAAAGCCTGTGCCACTTAACCCACAGAGTTTAGAATCAGAAGGCGGGGATGGCTGCGTGGCTGCGGTTGCGGCGCTGGCTCAGGTGCTTGTTGCGCGGGGTGATTTTCAGCCGCAGATGGGGCGTGCCGCGAGTCTCGACGTTGCGGCGGAGTTCATGCTTCCACGCCATCATCCGCCGCCGCAGCATGCTGGGGTTGATTCCGAGCGCGTCGCATACGGTGTCGAAGCTGAATGCGTGGCGGCATTTCGCGCTGGCCGTTATCCATCGCTCGGCGTCGATGAAGAGCAGGCGCTTGCGCGTGTTCCGGGACAGGACGCCCTGCTGGTAGACGTTGATCGCGTCGGCCAGCAACGCGAGCATCAGGCGCTGTTCGCCGGTCAGGCGATGGCCGCCGGAGACGTCGTAGTATTGGCTGGGAAGAATCTGGTTGAGGCCGACGAAGCGTTCGACGGCGCTATCGGAAGCCATTTGGAAGCCTTCAGACATTTGCAAAACCCTGCGGGGCGTTAGCGTCCTCGGGAGCCCATCCGCGACGCTCCCGACCAGACTCTCATCGACCGCGATGAGAGGTCCCCATGCGCCCTGTTAACTGTCGAGCGGAACCATTGGTTCCCGGTGGTGATTCTTTTTCGCATCCGGGTTGACGCCGGCTCGGGAGCGGGTTTGTGCTGGGTCCGGTCATCTGAAGATACGGACCGGGCGGGCGGGTGGATTATTCCCGGGGGCGGGAATGCATCAGTGGCACAGGCTTTAGCCTGTGGTCCTCAGCCTGGATTTGCATGGGCCAGGAAATCACAGGCTAAAGCCTGTGCCACCTAGTCAGGTGGAGAGTTGGTGGACTAGTTCGATTAGAGAGGGGTCCAGCGGGCGGCGCTGGGTGGAGACTTCGCTTAGCGGGACGCGGACGATTGAGCCGCGTTCCTCGCCGATCAGGGAAGACTCTGCACCGTCGAGGATTGCCTTGATTGCGCCGGCACCCATGCGGCTTGCCAGCAGGCGGTCGCGGGCAGTCGGCGCTCCGCCGCGCTGGACGTGACCGAGCACGACGACGCGCGCCGGCATTCCGAGCCGCGCGGTCAGCGCCTCGGCGACCGGAATTACGCCGCCGGTGCGCGGGCCCTCCGAGACGACGACGATGGTCGAGCGCTTGCCCCGGCGATGGCTGTCTTCGACGCGATCGCAGATGTCGTCGAGGCTGAACGGGATTTCCGGGACGATGACTGCTTCGGCGCCACCGCCAAGCGCGACTGCGATTGCGATAAAGCCCGAATCGCGGCCCATCACCTCGACGCAGAAGACGCGCTCGTAGGCGAATGCGGTGTCGCGGATGCGGTCGATTGCGTCGAGCGCGGTGTTGACGGCGGTATCGAAGCCGATCGAGTAGTCGGTGCCGGGAATATCGTTGTCGATTGACGCCGGGATTACGTAGGCCGGAACGCCAGTCTCGGCGCAGAATGCGGTCGCACCGACCATCGAGCCCTCGCCACCGACGACTATCAGGGCCTCGATCTGATGACGCTTCAGGTTGCGGGCCGCCAGACCTCGCGCGGCAGGGGTGCGGAACTCCGGCGAGCGCGAGGTTTCCAGGAAGGTTCCGCCGCGCTGGATCATGTTGGCGACGGAGCGGCCGCTGAGCGGCTCGGCCAGGTCGCGGATGAGACCCTCGTAGCCGCGTCGAAAACCGATCACCTCGATGTTGGCGACGGCAGCGCTGCGGACAACGGCGCGAATCGCGGCGTTCATCCCGGGGGCGTCGCCGCCGGCGGTGAGAATCGCGATTCGGCGGGGTCGCGCGCGGGTCGGCTCGGGAGTTTCGTTGTTGCCGTTGCCGTCCATGAAGGTGGGGAGCGACTTTTCAAGTTTTCAGTGCGCGCTCGCCAGTATCGAATCTAACGACAGCGCCGAGTCGAACCAACCCGGCGCGAGATCCGAATGTGTGGCGCAACAGACAATCGCGCCGCACAGCGGTCCCCCACCCTAACCCTCCCCGACGAACGTGGGAGGGAACAGACGGAGAATCAGGGCAGGCGGGCGGCTTGCAGGCGTAGGAGCGCGGCCTTGGCTTCTTCCTGGGCGTCGCTGACGGTCGCGCTGTTGCTGTCGGCTACCTTTCGATAGAGGTTGATCGCCGCGACTTTGTTGCCGAGCGCTTCGTAGCTGCGTGCGACGTTGACCTCGGCTCGGTCATCGTTGGGGCATGCAAGGAGCGCGTCCTGGTAATATCCGAGCGCCTTGTTGAAATCGCCGGCGGCAAACTTGTCGCCGCCGCGATGGGTCGCGGTCATCTCGACATCTTTGTCGCATCCACCCCGAGAGGAGCTGGCCATACCGGGCGTGTAGCCTTGATTCTGAGTCGTCTGGAGCTGCTCGAGTTCCTGCTGCTGATGTTCGAGCTGTTCCTGCTGTTGTTGAACGAGCTTGTTGGTGGCGTCGAGTTGATCGCTCATGCACCCTGAGCCCACGAGCGCGAAACCGCCGAGCACGAGTGCCAAGATGATTCGTCTTGCCAAATCGGTCACCGATATGGAAATTGTGTTGGCGCTGGATTTGTATCGCATCAGTGCCCTACTTCAAGTTGGGATTAAGTTCCTTAACTCTCGAATCAATCCATTTCCAGTCGTCGGGGGAGAGAGGCTTGCAGGTGTATTTTTCCCCGGGAAAGTCCATCCAGCCATGAGCGCAAGATGCGCCAGCTTCCCATCGAGCCTCCGCATCGTTGGCGCGGCGCACCGCGTCTTCTGCCACATTCGCAGCCGCGTCAGCTTCCTCGGCTGATTTGGTAGCCTGATTTGCGGTGCTTTCAGCTTTGGAAGCGGAGACCTCTGCGCGCTTAACGCTGGTTTCAGCTCTCTCGGTTGCCGTATCGATGGTCTTCATGTCCGGCCCGCATCCTGCGAGCATCGCAAGCGAGAGAGTCACGATGATTCGTCTTGCCAAATCTGTCACCGATATGGGAATTGTGTTGGCGCTGGAATTATGTCGCATCGCCACCAATACTGGCGAATAGTGGCGCGGTGTCAATGCCGAAGGGCGAGGGGTAGGTAACTGCAATGACGGCAATGGGGAGAGCTTGTGAATCGAAGAAGAAAGTCTCTGTCGAGAATTTTGACGGCGCTGGCGATAGCCGCGCTATGCCTGATCACCACGCGTGCAGTGATTGCCGCAGTCCGCGCAGCAACCATGCCTCCCGCTGAAGCTCTGCAACTTCTACTCGACGGCAACCAGCGGTTCGTTGCCGGCAAGCTGGAGCATCCGAATCAGACGCCGGAGCGGCGCGCCGAGGTGGCCAAGGGGCAACAACCGTTCGCCGCTGTGCTCGCATGCGCAGACTCGCGCACGCCACCGGAAATCATCTTCGACCGCGGCCTCGGCGACATCTTCACCGTGCGCGTGGCGGGCAATGTCGCGGACAAGGTGGTGATCGAGAGCCTCGACTATTCGGTCAAGCATCTCGGTGTTCGCGTCTTAATGGTGCTCGGGCATCGTCGATGCGGCGCGGTCATCGCGGCGGTCCAAGGTCATGAAGGCACCGCCGATCAGGACGAAGGTCCGATGCTGAGTGAGTTGAGACCGGCGGTGACTGCATCGAAAGGCCTGGCGGGCGATCCGGTCGAGAATGCTGTACGCGAGAACGTCAAGCTAGTGATGAAAAATCTTGCCACCTCGGAAGAACTGTCGGCGATGGTCAAATCGGGCGACCTGAAGATCTTCGGCGGCATCTACGATCTCGACACCGGCGCAATCGAGATGCTGAAGAACTGACAACTTGCTGAGGCACACCGCCATCGTGATCGCGCTGTGCATTTGCGCGTCGAGCAGTGTACACGCTCAGGTTACCTTAGGAGGGAGCGAGCGCCACCAGAAATCCGCGAGCATCTGGTTCCATCCGAAGCCGCCGGCGATGGACTGGCCGGGAGGTAATGGCGGCGGCTCGACGGATTTTCTCGCGCTATTCCAGCCAGACGCGCCGTGGCCGAACGCAATCGCGCGAGTGAGCGTGTTCGGGATGTACGCCGGATGGATCACCGCAGCCAGCGATCAGGATCTGCAAGAGACCGTCGCGTTCCTCAATGCACATCACATGGGGGTCGAGATTGAAGCGCCCGCGCTGCAGGCGCTGGCCACATGCGGCTCCGGCGTCGAAGGATATGTGCCGTATGGGCTGTCGCTCCATAATTTCACCCTCGCATATTTACAGCGGCTGAAGGCGCTCGGCGCCCAGGTGCCGTTCGTGAAGGTCGATGAGCCCTTCTACTTCGGCAGCGTGGTGGACGATCCGCGCTCGTGTCACTTCCCGGTGTCAGAGGTTGCCGCGGAAGTCAGGGACTATGCGCAACTGGTCAAGAGTGTCTATCCGAATGTGGCGGTCGGTGACGTGGAACCGGTCATCGCGAGCGCCTACACGCCGAATGTTGGCGCAGCGCTCAGGCATTGGCACGAAACGTACCGCAAGGTCACTGGCGCGCGGTTACCGTTTTTCCTCGCGGACATCGATTTCAGCAACCCGGCCTGGCCGCTGATTGTAAAGTCGCTCGAGCACCAGACGCGGCAACGCGGCATGCGGTTCGGCATCATCTATATTGGCGATCAGCAGGATACTTCGGATGCCGAGTGGTCCAGCAAGTCCGTCGCGCGCTTTGAGACTTACCAAATACAGAACGGCGGCCGCCCCGACTACGTGCTATTCCAGTCATGGCAGCCACATCCGGAGTTTTGCCTTCCAGAGAGCGACCCGACGACGTTCACTGGCGTGCTCGATGCCTACATCGGTGCGATCGATTGAAGACTCGCGTGTTCTCCGGCTAGTGCATCGGCTGGGCGACGATCACGGCGGCGAACGATGACGCTTGATGACCGCCGCTGTCGGTCACAGTTACGTTGACGATGTAGCTGCCGGGATTTGCGTAGGTGTGAAAGAGCGCGGTCGGCGGCAGCATCGATACCTGGCCGTCGCCGAAATTCCAGATGTAGCTGGTTATCGGCGCAGCGTCCGGATTGAGGCTCGATACAAAGAAGCCGACGGTCAGCGGAGCGGGCCCGTAAGCTGGCACCGTTTGCAGTTGAATCTGCGGAATCACGGGCATGACCATCGGCGTCGGCGTCGCAGTCGCGTTTTGAGCGAATGCGGACGTGGTCGAGCCGATGAGCATCAGCAATGAGGCGGCGATTGCGGCGACGACACGAGCGTCGCGAATGATAAGCAACAACCTAACCCCTAACCCCTTCCCGAGCGGGAAGGGGGACCGGATTATTGGGAGTAGTCCCTTCCCTCGAGGGACGTGGAACAATCGCGCGAGGTCTTCGACTCTCACTGCATGACGATGCCGCCGTCGGGGTGCAGGATCGAGCCGGTGTAGTAGCGGCCCTCTTCAC
Organism: Deltaproteobacteria bacterium; assembly: GCA_003161515.1. Classification (GTDB taxonomy): domain Bacteria; phylum Desulfobacterota; class Binatia; order Binatales; family Binataceae; genus Binatus. The sequence continues at coordinate 5,854 of PMOH01000088.1, read as the reverse complement.
TCGCGAGGAAGAGCGCGGTGTTGGCGACGTCAACCGGCTCGCCCATTTTCTTCATCGGCACGCGATCCATCAGCGGCGTCATGTTGGCCATGTCCGAAATCTGCGCTGTCATCGGAGTCTTGATGAAGCCGGGGCCGATCGCGTTGGCGGTAATATTGAACGGCGCCAACTCTGTCGCGAGCACGCGCGTCAGCATCCAGACGCCGGCCTTGCTGACGGAATACTCGCCGACGCCCGGAGTCGGCAGTCGCGCCGCGGCTGACGCGATATTTATGATGCGTCCGCCCTTGCCGGCTTCGATCATCGCTTGTGCGCATGCGCGATCGGTCAGGAATACTCCGTCGAGGTTGACGCTCAAGACCTTGCGCCAGTTGGCGAAGGATTTGTTGCTGAGAAATGTGATGTCGGGCTGGCCTTCCTCGCCGTAGTGCGCGTGCGAGATTCCCGCCGCGGCGACGACGATGTTGACGCCGCCGAGATCCTTCACCATCTGCGCGACCATCGCGTTCACCTGCGCCTCGTCGCTGGTATCAACCTGGTACGCGACCGCCTTGCGCCCGAGTTTTTTCACTGCGGCGGCGGTTTCCTCGGCGGCGGCGAGATGGCGGTCGGCGACGAAGACGTTGGCGCCTTCTTCGGCAAATCGAATCGCAGTCGCGCGTCCGATGCCGCTGGCGCCGCCGGTGATCAATGCGTTCTTGTTTTCGAGTCTCAAAGCCATCGAAAGATACTCCTTGGCAGTCTCTGTTCTGCTGCGGTTGTTAGCATGACGAATCGCCCATGAAAATCTATCCTCACCATCCCGCGTCGAATAGAATCGCAGGTTATGGCACAACAGCAAGCGGCTACCGCGCTCGCGGAGCCGACCCATCGGTACGTCGAGGTTGAAGGACTCAAGCTTCACTATCTGGATTGGGGCGGCGATCCCGACAAACACACTTTCGTTTTGCTGCACGGCGGCGCGGCGCACGTGCATTGGTGGGATGGCGTCGCACCACTGCTGACGGCGTATGGGCGCGTGCTCGCGCTCGATTTTCGCGGACATGGCCGCAGCCAATGGGCGAAATCGGGAGTTTACGGGCCGCCGGCGTATCTGAATGACGTGCGCGGCTTGATCGAAAATCTCGGCAAGCGCGTGATCCTGGTCGGACATTCGATGGGTGGCGCGGTTGCGCAGTGGGTCGCAGTCACGCATCCGGAGTTGCTTGAGGCGTTGATAATCGTCGATGCGCCGCACGGACCGCCGCCGCTGTTTCGGCGACTGATGTGGCGATGGCGCCGGCGCTCGCATGGCGGCGTTCGTCCCGAGTTGCGCTCGGCCGGCGACATCATCAAGAAATTTCGCTTGCAGCCGCCCGAGACGAACCTGACGCGGCTGGAAATCGAGCGGCTCGCGCTACTTGGCGCCGAACAGCTTCCCAATGGCACGTGGGCGTTTCGCTTCGATCCGGAAACGCGGGCATGGCGCAAGCATGGCGCCAGGATGACGCGGCCGAAGATCAGAAAGATCAAGATGCCGACGTTGCTGCTGCGCGGCGATCAAAGCGGGCTGGTAGGTCCGGGACACGTCGCCGCGATGCATCGGAAGATCAAAGGATCGGTGATGAAGGAAATTCCGCGCGCGTTCCATCACGTGCCGCTGGACAATCCGCGCGATACCGCGGCAGCGATTATAGAATTCGTCGAGAAGCTGTAGTCAATGACCCGAAGCCTGGCCGGCGCCGGGCCACGCGCTCAATATCATCGTCGCGATCATGCTGGCGGCGACGATAAACATTACGCCGGTGGCTATCCATCCTATGACCCGCTGAGGAGCAGGTAATCGTAGCCCTCCGGTGATATTTTTGTTGGCGGTCATGAGCATCATCACGACCATTATAGGAACTGCTGCAACACCGTTGATCACCGCGCTCCAGAACAGAGCTTTGATAGGATTCAGTCCTATAAAATTCAACCCGACGCCCAGCAGAGTCGCCACGGTTAGAATTCCGTAGAATCCTTTCGCACGTTGCAGTTTGCGCTCGAGTCCTATCGGCCACTTAAGGGTCTCGGCTAGTGCGTAGGCTGAAGAACCCGCAAGCACCGGAATAGCTATCAACCCGGTTCCTATAATACCCAGGCTGAAGAGCAGGAATGCCAACTCACCTGCTAATGGCCGTAGCGCTTCGGCGGCTTGCGCTCCAGTCTGAATGTCGGTGATGCCGTGGGCGTGCAGGACGGCGGCGGTGTCGAGGATGATGAAGAACGCGATGATGTTGGAAAATGCCATCCCGAGATAAGTGTCGCCGCGCATCCGCTCGAGTTGCGCTGGCGCCTGACTGGGCGCGAACTTAAGCGGCTTTTCGCGCGGCGCAGCCTTCTGTTCCGCCACTTCCACCGACGCCTGCCAGAAAAAGAGGTATGGACTTATCGTCGTTCCAAGCACGGCGGTCAGCGCAGTGAGATAGCTATTCGAAAAAGACAGCGACGGGATGAAGGTCCCGAGCAGCACGGGCTTCAACGGAATATGAACCGTAAAGGCAGTAGCGGCGTACACGAACAATACTAATGTAGTCCACTTCAAGTACTGGGCGTATTGCTCGTAGGGAAAAACAATTGCAGCTATGACCGAAACCACTCCAAACAGGATGGTATATAGTTGCTCGGGTCCCGCTACCACCAATTTTAGTGCACTTCCCATCGCGCCCAGATCTGCGCCCAGGTTAAAAACATTCGCGATTAGTAAAAATGCGACTAAGGTGTTGACGACCATCGGTGGGTAGTGACGCCGGATGTTACCGGCCAGACCTATACCGGTCACTCTACCTATCCATGCGCTGATTTCCTGGATTCCCGCCATGAGCGGGTAGCTGACAAGCATCGTCCATAGCATCGCGAAGCCGAACTGCGCGCCGACTTGCGAGTAGGTTGCGATGCCGCTGGGGTCGTCGTCGGCTGCCCCGGTTACGATGCCGGGGCCGAGAGCTTTGAAATAGCCGGGCAGCCGCGAGAACCAGGAGGATTTCGCGGACGCATGTCGACCTGCCCCGGCGCTGACGGCTTTTTTCGACATACCGGCAAAGCTACCCAAGTTTGCGAGAAACTCAAGCGTTGCAAACGCTGCGCAGGCTCTTCTTCTAACTTACAGCATCTCCCGCTTCGGCGGGACGAAAGAATGGAAGCGGAAGTTGAAGACTACGTCCTCTACTTTGCCGTATGGCCAAGCATTTTGTTTGCCTTGGCGTCAATCTTCTTTTTTTCCGATTCTGATAGTTTGCCTTTCTTGACCATCTGGGCTGCGCGAGCCTTTGCATTGGCAGCATGCGCCTTATCCGGCATTGGATACGCGCGTTTTCCCGGTTCACCGAATTCTTTGGCAGGAACTTTTTTGCGGGCTTTGGTGGTTAGCTTTGCCATTTCGCATCCTCCAGATATGTAGGTGGGATCGAAGAGATCCCACCTACAACGTGCTGCCTATCAGTGAGCGGCTGGCTGCTGTTCCTTGGGAACAGAAGCCTCACCGGTATAGGAGATGTCCACGGCACCACCGGCCTCGAGGATTTTCTTCGCGCGATCGCGCTCCTTGCTATCCTCGGTATGGACGGAGAGCAAGATGTTCCCATCTTTGATCTTTCCCTCGTAGCGTTTCGCCTCATATTCCGGAATACCCATACCGATGAGCGCGCCGGTAAGGCCTCCGGCTGCCGCGCCGCCAGCTGCGCCCGCCAGAGCTGCCATGATAGGACCCGCTGCGATAAAGACGCCGAGCCCTGGAATCGCCAGTGCTCCGATACCAACCATCCAGCCCAACGCTCCGCCCAGGACCGCGCCAGTGCCTGCGCCGGTAGCAGCGCCCTCAGGAGCCTTGGTGTGTTGCTCGTGGGCGAAATCCTTGGTTCCCTGCTTGTCGGGGAACAGAACCGACACGTCGTTGTGGCTAAAGCCAGCCGCTCTTAAATTGTCGGCTATCATGATTGCCTGAGATTCACTCTTTGCTATACCGAATACTGCCTTCTTAGACATCTTGGCTCCTTACTACTGAGTTTTGACTTCGAGTTGGTTGTCGACATTGCCCGCGCCTGCGAGTGCCTTCGCTTTGCCCGCGATTGCAACTTTTTCCGCTTCGCTGTTGACTGGACCCCGCAACGTCACGTTGCCGTTCGCACTGACGATCTTCACGTTATGCGCCAGCATCGAGAGCGAGTGATCTCTGATCACCGCTCTCCGTATATTGCGGGTGAGTGCCACATCGTTTGTTGCGCTCGACTGTTCGCCCGCGGTCATCGCGTCCGGGGCGCGATCTCTAACATTGACTGCCGAGTTGTCGGGAGCGACCGGCTTCGAGTCTTGCGCCATCGTAATGGTACCTAGTCCCAACAATGCCGAAGACAGCATCAAGGTTAATGCAATTCTTTTCAACGTTGATTACCTCCTGTTATCTGATTTCAAAGTACATGACTGAGCACGAACCAAATGACCAGAACCGATATCGGGACTCCTAGTAGCCATGCGATTCCATATTTCATTTCCGTTCACCTCCAAAGTTTAAGGTTACTTCGACTTGCTGCTTACCTGGCCGCGACCAAAATCAGCTTCTCAAAGGCGCGGCGTGCACAGCGGTCATTGCGACGTACCATGGCGCACGTATGGGGGCGCGAACAGCGCTGGTCGCGCGGGCCACTCTGGCGCTGATGTTCGCGCTGTGCGCTGACTCGATCGCCAGCGACACGCCCATAAGCAATCCGGCTACAATAATCAATCGCATATCGATCAACTCCTCGGGCCTTGGATTGTCGGAATTTGTGGTTGGTCTAGCGGAACGCGGTCAAAGGCGAGTGGAAGAACCGCGGTTTGGGCTGGATCAAGTCGGTCCCGATACTTACGTCGATCCCGACCTATTCAGAGTCGCATTTGATGAGATGTAATAGCTATCGCGAAAGTCCTACAATTAGTCATGAGGAGAACTAAAAGTAGTGGTTCGAGGGAACCATATAGCTCAAGTATGGCTGCGATAGATCGCGAGGCAGCAGTGCGAAAAACTCTGCGATCCTTCTCAAGCTGTTGACAGCTTCTCAGGCAAGCTTCGCGAAAAGGTTAGCTATCGATACGACGCAGCCTTACGCGCGCAGCAGGAAGTCGCTCAGGTCCATCGCGTATTGCCCGTCGCTGAGCGTCATCGACTTGGGCGAGCGCTTAAGCATCAGCCTCGAGATGTCCTGGCCCTGCGGCAGCAGGTACACGATGTCCCCGCTACCCATCGAGAACACGCGCACGCGCTCTTCGCCGCGGCGTTCCTGGCCGGCGACCTCGTAGGAGCTTACGTGAAAGACAAAGCCGCGGGCGCGAACCAAAACGCCTTCGGTGGTCTCGACGATGCCCACGAAAATCCTGGTGTTGTCGTCCTTGAAGAGCCTGCGATCGATGAGGACGATCCGGTCCCCTTCCGCGATTGCCGCCATCGTGCGTTCCTCCTGTGGCCCGCTAAAAAGCCCGGGTGGTATGCTACTCGATCAGGAAGGCTGACACGATGCGCCGAGATCAACGGTAGTGGGCAGTGCTACCCACTACCGGATCTATCGAGCGCCCCAGAATCAGCGGCCGGCCATCAGGCGCTCGGTCTGCTGTCCCTCACCCTGGGCAGCGGTCCATCCCCGTACGACATCGCTTAGTTCACGCGCGCGGATCAGGTCAAGCCCGAAGCGGATCGGCAACGAACGCGGCAACGTCTCGATCGCGTCGCGACCGCCGGGGCGAATCGCAAGCCGGTCGAGCAGCCGTGACGTCACCGTCCGGCGCTGCCCGCGCAGGTACTGGTCGTTGTACATTTTGACGATCAACTCGGCCGCCAGCCGCACCGCATCCGACATGTTCATCG
>PMOH01000312.1 GCA_003161515.1 Deltaproteobacteria bacterium | reverse complement strand
ATTTTCAGTATTAAGAACGCGCTTCGTTGTCGCGCGAGTTTGCGGACGTTTTCAGCGCGGCTGATCCTGATGGAGCCGCGACCGGCGCGGGCGCGACACCAGTCGGACAGTTACCCAGCGTCACGGTCGCCGGCACGATCAGCTGATTGCTCGAGTTGGTATAGCCGTACACCTGGCACGAGAACTGATTGGCCTGGGTCTGATAGGTGGTGCTGATCGAGAGCGGCAGCGTCGGCGCCTTGCCCTCGCAATACAAAACGAGAGACGCGTAATCGACCTGCGCCTGCGCGTTGCAGAAGTTAGTCGCCTCCATGCTGAGCGCGGCGGAACTCGGTACAATCGTATTCTTGCCGCTGATGATCTGTTTCGGTGTCGGCTGCGTGAGGCCGCCGCCCTGCTGCGCGCATCCGGCGAGCGCGAAGCTGCAAAGCAACGAAAGAGCTAGAACGTTTTGTATTTTGGGACTCATATAAGACTCACCTTTTCGTTTGCGGGCGTTTGTTTTCATGGCGCGTAAGTTACGTGGCTCGCGGCGGTGCTGATCGGAGTCGAGAGCTGGCTGAGGCCGGTGTCCACCGGCGTTTCGATATCGAAGGTGACGACGCCGGCATTGTCGCATCGCGCGATCGCGCGATGCGCCGGAAAAACCAGCGGAATCGGACTGGTAGAAACGTCAAGCGCCATCGCAGTGCCCGGCGCCAACTCTCCCGGCAACGGCCTGCGTCCAATCGCGCAGTCGAGCGTGAACATTTTTTCGTGCACCTGGGAGCATGAGGTGGTTAGCGTTAGGAGTGAGATGAGCAATAGCTTGTGGCCGAAGAACCTAACCCCCGGCCCCTTCCCGAGCGGGAAGCGGAGCAAGATAAAACGGGTCCCGGTCGCACTTCCAATAATCTGGTTCCCCTTCCCGCTCGGGAAGGGGTTAGGGGTTAGGTTTTCAATCTGCATGTGACATCCCGGACACGCGGTTGCGGGCGCGGTCGTATGCGTCGCGGCAATAATCGCGATCGTCGTGAAGAATCTTGAACCGACGTTGGCGCACGATGTCCTGGTCCTGCGTGAAACACGCCGCCAATCCTGAACCGTGCGGACATGGCGATTGATCCGTATCCGGCAACTGAGGCGCAGGATCGAGCGCGGCCAGTTTCTGTGTGGATGCGCATTGAGTTGCGCTCTGCGACGAGTCCAACGCCGGCATCGACGGCGAATCGATGTGCGACTCGAACCTCGGCGCGCATCCTGCGGTTAACAGGCTAATCGCCATGGTCAGCATCAACTGCGATTTTGCTTTTTCTGACATCTGCTTTTGCATCCTCGACGTCGGTCTCGGATTGGTCGCTAAGCGCGAGCGGCGCAGTCGCGACGATACGGCCGTATAGCGCAAATCCCGCGGTCATCAGCGCCATCATGTTGGCCACCGTCGCGCCGTTAGCCGCCATGTCGCCGATGATCAGAACAATCGTGCTGACGCATCCGTAAAACGTTTTTGAGCGATAGAAAGCTTTTGTTTCGGTGTTCATATTCCTCACGCGTAAGCGCGGTTGAGCCATCCTTTGATAAAGTCGGCGCCGTTTTTCTGTTTCGATGCGACCAGCCGGTAATGACCGGCAGCCTCGGAGCGCAATGCGGACATCAGCGCGATGGGATTTGCTCGGCGGGCGGCGAGTGTCGTGGCGGGACCGAGCGTGCCGTCTTCGGTCACTGGCGAACCGGACGCGCGAAGCGCGCGCCGCAGGCATTCGATGGCGTGAGCGGCGCCGATGTTAACCGCGAGATCGAAAGTCTTGGCGCCGATTGCGTCCGGCAGTTGCGCAAATCCGAACCGCAGCCACCATTCGCGCCAGTAAATGTTCACCGCCTGGTCGCGCGTGAGCGTCGCGATGTCCACGCCGGGATGCGCGCGCGCGGAAATTCCGAACCTGGTCTCGCCGCCGGGGTCGGCGGGATTCGACGAATAGCCGCCCTCGTCGGCCAGCACGCGTTCGACTGCGCTCAAAAATTCGGGGCTGTAGGCGTCACGAACGCTGGGTGATGTGTCCACGTTTCAATCGCTCTGCGATCGGCGCGGACGTTGGCGAAGCGGCCTTGGAGGAAGAGAGAGCGGGTTCGGGGGCGCGACATAACGCGAGGACTTTGTAAACGTAGCGCTCGGTGCATCGGAGTTCGTGGGCGATGCGCGAGATGCTGATGTGATCGGCGCGCATCTGAAAAATGCGGAAGCGGCGGCGTGCGAAAGTGTTGGTGGCGGGCATCAACAGGCGGTCGCCGCCGAACACGCGGGCCATCGCGAGCGCTGAATGCATGCCGATCGAGCGCGTGATCAAATCGCCTGGCCCGGGCGTCCTCGAGATATACAAGCGACGGCCGCCGAAGTCGGCGATCAGCTTGTCGGCGGCGTCGGCACCGACCGAATTCGCGATCAGATCGTAAAGCGTCGGGCGCATCACGGCCGCGAACGGATTGAAACGCGGCGACGACGGCACCGGAGCGCGAGCGAGCGCGGACATTTTGCTGGAGGCGGCGTTCATAAGCCGTACGCGACCCGAAGATTGGAGGGAATCGAGCCGATGTTGCGATCGCGATCGTAAATCAGGCGCCAACTGATCTCGATGTTGTCGTGAACGCAGCTCCGGCAGAGGCCGTGGTTGCGGACGGCGTCGGCTTGGGTGGTGCTTCCGTGACACCAGAGACAAGTGACGACGCGGCTAGAAGCGTTGAGACGGACCGGAGAGATCGCGGGTTCCATAAATCCTCCGCGCGAGTTGGGTCGGTGACAGACGGTGTGGCGACGAACAAAAAAATCCGATGTGATCAACTTGGACGGATGAGTTGAAAAGAAAAGTCGTGGGGGCGGCGGGCACGAGGTCGCGAACTGAGCTAAAGATGTGTAGTCGGTTAGAATGATCGGCGGTGAGTATCGAGGGAAGAACAGGCGGAGGAAGGGCGCGGCGGTTGCGCGCGCGCGGGGGCGGTCGAGTTAGGTTGAGCCGAGAGTGGTTTGCTTGTGGCGGGATCATGCGCTTTAAGAATCTTATTTCACATTAGGAGATTTATGTCAACTACAGTGGTTGACGCTGCATTTCGATCCAGACTGACCCAGGTGATCCAATCTTTTGGATCAGTGGTTGCGCTGGCGACTGCGGTCGGGGTGTCGGACAACGCCATTTACAAGTGGCTTGCGGGGCGTGGGCAGCCGAGCGTCGCGAACCTGGTGGCGCTGGCGCGTGCGGGGCGGGTGTCGGTCGAATGGCTGGCGACGGGGACGGAGACAACGCAGAGCGCACAGGCGGCGTCGCATGCGGTCGAGCATGGAGATTTTATTTTCATGCCGCGCAACCGGATTCGATTTTCGAGCGGGCGCGACGGGATACTGCGCAGCGAGCAGGTGGTGGATTCGATCGCGTTTCGCGCGGAGTGGGTCAAGCGAGTGCTCCACACGGAGTCGCGCGACTTGATTCTGATCGAGGTCGATGGCGATTCGATGGCGCCGACGGTCGAGGATTCGGATTTGATCCTCGCCAACCTGGCGGAGCCGCGCTTTCGGCAGGACGGGATTTATTTATTGCGGCATGACGGCGGGCTTACGGTGAAGCGAATCCAGCGGCGTCCCGACGGCAAGCTGCTGGTGCGCAGCGACAATCCGAAGTACGAAGCGATGGTGGTGACGAGCGTGAAAATTATCGGGCGCGTGATCTGGATTGGGGGATGCGTGTGAATCGGATCAGCGAGGGTCGGTGGCGCTGACGCCGAACTGAGTAATGAACAGGGCGCAGGCGATCATCGCGAGGCCTTTCAGAAACATCGAGACGTTGATGGCGCGCATCACCTGGTCGGGCAGCGTGATCATCGCGGTGCCGTGGACGACGATTGTCACCGGCACGAGAAAGAGCACGATGAGCCAGGCGCCGAGGCGGGGGCGGTAGTTGAAGAGAATCATCGCGGCGCCGATGAGCTCGACCACGCCGGAAATCGCGACCCAGAACGCGCGGAACGGAATCGGCGCGGGCATCAGGTCGATGTAACTTTGCATCGAGGTGAAGTGCGTGACCCCGGAGAGAAAGAAAATCAGGGTGAACAGGATGCGGGCGGTGATGCCGATGGCGGGACTGATGACCTTGAGATCGCTTTCGGTGGTTTGCATTTGCCTCGCGAAGATAGTTGATCGAGGTGTCGATTAGAAGAGTTTTTTTAGTTTTTTCAGTAATATCCTGCGAGCGTGGCATCACGAATTAAAGATGACGAGATTGTGCGGGCTGACCTGGCCGAGGTGATCGAGCGGCATGAGGTCGGGCTCGATGAGGCGCGGCCGGATGCGGTTGCGCGGCGGCGCAAGACCGGACAGCGGACGGCGCGGGAAAATATTGAGGAGCTGTGCGACGCGGGGACGTTCGTCGAGTACGGGCCGATCGTCGTCGCGGCGCAGCGGCGGCGTCGCAAGATTGACGACCTGATCAAGAATACGCCGGCGGATGGGCTGGTCACGGGGCTGGCGACGGTCAACGGAAATTTGTTTGGCGCGGAAAAATCGCGATGCGTCGTGATGTCGTACGACTACACGGTGCTGGCCGGGACGCAGGGGCATCAGAACCATCGCAAAAAGGATCGGATGTTCCAAATCGCGCGCGAGTTGCGATTGCCGCTGGTGTTGTTCGCGGAAGGCGGCGGCGGTCGGCCGGGCGATACTGACGGCGGCTTTCACAATTCGCGATCGTTTTATGATTTCCCGAAGCTGAGCGGGTTGGTGCCGCTGGTCGGGATCACGTCGGGGCGATGTTTCGCGGGCAACGCGTCGTTGCTTGGGTGTTGCGACGTCGTGATCGCGACCCGCGGGTCGAATATCGGGATGGGCGGTCCCGCGATGATCGAAGGCGGCGGGCTGGGCATCTTTCGTCCTGAGGAGATCGGGCCGATGGAGGTGCAGGTGGCCAGTGGCGTCGTCGATATTGCGGTGGAGGACGAGGCGGAAGCGGTGAAGGTCGCGCGCAAATATCTTTCGTACTTTCAAGGCGCGGTGAGCGAGTGGACGTGCGCCGATCAGCGGCTACTGCGCAATATTATTCCAGAGAACCGGCTGCGGGTTTACGACGTGCGCACGGTGATCGAAACGATGGCGGATGCGGGGTCGGTGCTCGAGCTTCGGCGCGATTTTGGGCTGACGATGATCGCGGCGTTCATGAGGATCGAGGGGCATCCGTTCGGCGTGGTCGCGAACAACCCGAAGCATCTGGCGGGCGCGATTGACAGCGACGGCGCCGACAAGGGTGCCCGGTTCATTCAGTTGTGCGACGCGTTCGACATTCCGATTTTGTTTTTGTGCGACACGCCGGGAATCATGGTGGGTCCGGAAGTCGAGAAGACGGCGCTGGTGCGGCATTCGTCGCGGATGTTTTTGACGGCGGCGAATGCGACCGTGCCGTTTTTTACGATCGTGCTGCGCAAGGCGTATGGATTGGGCGGGATTGCGATGGCCGGCGGAAGTTACGACGCACCGCTGTTCACGGTGGCGTGGCCGACGGGAGAGTTCGGGCCGATGGGACTCGAGGGCGCGGTGAAGCTGGGGTATCGCAACGAGTTGGCGGCGATCGTGGAGCCGGCGGCACGCAAGAAGCGGTTCGACGAGATGGTCGCGACGATGTATCAGCGTGGGAAGGCGATTAACAATGCGTCGCACTTCGGGGTTGACGATGTGATTGATCCGGCAGATTCGCGGCGATGGATTGCGGCCGGACTGAGGTCAAGCGCGCCGGCGGAGCCGCGCAGCGGGAAGAAATATCGGTACATCGATAGTTGGTGAGTGAGAATAATCGCCTGCGCGGCGGGCGGCAGGGGTGACCCCTGCACCCAGTACTAATCGCAAAATGGCGAGGACGCCATTTTGCTCTCAGGTTTCTTTTCCTGTATCGCCTTCTTCTTGTGTCATCCCGAGCGAAGCCGAGGGACCCCGGATCTTTCTCGACGCGAGCCGGCGCACCCCAAACACGGATCAACCGCGGTGTTCGACGCTCGAGCTTCATTCCGTTGTTTTGAGTCATCCTGAGCGCAGCGAAGGATCTCGCGCTTCCAGCGCGTCATTCGGCGCAAGTACTTCTTGTACAGCTGATAGGCACTGCGGTATCCAAGTCAGAGAGGATGCAGAATCTTGAACCGCACGCGAAAGAACGCACGGTATCTGGATCCTCACGGAAGTTAGTATTCGAGGAGAGTTGATGTGATCAAATCTTCCGAGGAAACAATTAGCGTTGCTGGTGAGCGGCTGGCGATTGTGAAGGGCGGATCGGGGAAGCCGTTGCTGACTTTTCATGATGAGCTTGGGTATCCCGGGTGGATGACGTGGAACGAGACGATTGCGCATGAGCGCGAGTTGTTGATTCCGTTGCAGCCGGGGTTTGGGAAGACGCCGAAGCTCGAGTGGGTGCGGACTTACCGCGATCTTGCGGGATTTTATTCGCAGGTGGT
>PMOH01000021.1 GCA_003161515.1 Deltaproteobacteria bacterium | reverse complement strand
GCGCCGCTGGTCGATGCGCGCGCGCGGGCGCCGCGTAGTATTCTCGCGACGATCGGATTGAAGGCGATGCGCGACGGCGATCGGCCGCGCGCGCGGGCGGCATTCGCGCGTGCGATCACGGTCGATCCATATCGGCTCAAAAATTATCTGCGCTGGATGCGAACCTGGCTGCCGCATCGGCTGGCGCAGAGTCTGTCTGGCGGAAGTTCGCGGCGCGGTCGATCTGATCGCGCATATCAGGAATAAATAGACGGCGTATCGCTGCTGTTGGAGGCATTTTCAATGCGGGTGATTGTAACTGGTGGTGACGGCTATCTCGGATGGCCGCAGGCGATGTATTTGTCCAAGCGCGGCTACGAAGTCTGCGTGGTGGACAACTTCAGCCGGCGCCTGTGGGACCTCGAAGGTGGCACCGAAAGCCTGATTCCGATCGCGCCGCTGCACGATCGAGTCGCTGCGTGGCGCGAGACGAGCGGCAAAAACATCCAGATCGCGGTCGGCGACCTGACCGACCACGACTTCATCAGCGGCGTGGTGCGCGACTTCAAGCCCGACGCGATCGTCCATTACGGCGAGCAGCGCAGCGCGCCGTTTTCGATGATCGATCGGCGGCACTCGGTGCTGACGCAAGTAAACAACATCGTGGGCACGCTCAACGTCGTGTACGCGGTTCGCGAGCATGTCCCCGAATGCCACCTGGTCAAGCTCGGCACGATGGGCGAGTACGGCACGCCCAACATCGATATCGAAGAGGGCTTTATCGAGATTACGCACAACGGACGCACCGACACGCTGCCGTTCCCCAAGCAGCCCGGCTCGTTCTATCACCTGTCCAAGGTTCACGACTCGCACAACATCCAGTTCGCGTGCAAAATCTGGGGCATCCGCTCGACCGATCTCAACCAGGGCGTCGTGTACGGAATCGAAACCGACGAGACGATGCTCGACGAGCGGCTTGCGACGCGTTTCGATTACGACGGAATCTGGGGCACCGTGCTCAACCGTTTCTGTATCGAGGCCGCGATTGGCCATCCGCTGACGGTTCACGGCAAGGGCGGCCAGACCCGCGGCTACCTGAACATCCGTGACACGATGCGATGTATCGAAATCGCGATCGAGAAACCTGCCAAGCCCGGCGAGTACCGGGTCTTCAACCAGTTCACCGAGCAATTCTCAGTCGCGCAACTCGCCGACCTGATCCAGGCCGCAGCGAAACACAAGGGCCGCAGTGTCGAGATTCAGCATATCGCGGACCCACGCGTCGAAGCCGAAGTCCACTACTACAACGCCAAGCACACCAAGTTGATCGACCTGGGCCTCAAGCCGCGCCTGCTGTCGGACACGTTGATCGACTCGGTGCTGGACAAGGTCGAGCACTACAAGCATCGGGTGAAACAAGATCGCATCGAAGCGAAGGTAAACTGGCGCAACATCAGCAACGCAATCGGCTACGGCTCGATGTCGCCGGCGTCGGAAGAATCAGCGGGCGAGGCGAAACCGAAAGCGAGAACTTCCAGCGCTCGCTGATTTGTTTCCGTACGTTCACTGGGTGCAGGGGTCACCCCTGCCGCGGAAGCGTGAAACCCGCGGAGGGTTTCACATTCAATCAAGTGATTGCGCGCCGCGTGACGCTTTCCCGCCGAGCGCGCGGCGCATCCGCGCCGGCAAGAACGTGCGCGCAATTCGCATGTAACTCTTCGCGTGTAAGCGATCGTATTGCAGCACGCGGAGGAAGCATTGCCGCGCGCCTGCCATGTTGCCGCGGCTCATTTCGATCACCCCGGCATTGGAAATCATCCTCACGCGATGCCGCATGAAATCTTCGGCCAGCCCGTCGGCGCGCGAGCCGTAGCGCGCGCGGATCAGATCGAGAAACCCTTCGGGACCAACGTCGCGCTTGAGGATTTTGGGATAGAGCTGACCGAAGGTGAAGCGCACCTGCCAATCGGGCAGGTAGATGAAGCTGCCTTGTTCACGTATCCGCGGCCAGAAATCCAGGTCCTCGCCGAGGCTTTCGGTAAATCCGCCCGCGCGGTCGAAGGCTGTGCGGCGCATCACGACCGTGCTCGGCATGATTGGCCAGATCCGCGTGAGCATCTCGTCCATTGACGGCGCATGCGCAGTGTCGGGTCCGACGGGCGAGGCGCGCGACTCTTCTCCCGCTTCGTTGACGACGGTCACGTCTGTGTAAAGCAGCACGGCAGTGGGGTCGCTTTGAAGCGCCGCGACGCTGACCTCGAGATGCCGCGGAAGCCATTGGTCGTCGTGATCGATTAGCGCGATCAAGTCGCCTCGACTGGCGGCGACGGCGGCATTACGCGCGGCTGGGAATCGTCGGTTGGCTTGTCGGATCACCCGGATCCGATCGCCAAAGCCTGCCAGCACTGAAGGCGTATCGTCGGTCGATCCGTCGTCGCAGATGACGACTTCGTAATCAGTGAAACTTTGATCGAAGACGCTGTTGAGCGCGCGGCCGATCGTCGCGGCGCCGTTGTAAACCGGAATGACGACAGATACGAGCGGCGTCATCGGGGC
>PMOH01000400.1 GCA_003161515.1 Deltaproteobacteria bacterium | reverse complement strand
TTCTGCGGCTACAACATGGGCGATTATTTTGCTCATTGGCTCAAGATGCGCGGCGCACTCAAGAAGGCGCCGCGCTTGTTTATGGTCAACTGGTTCCGCAAGGACGCCGACGGCAATTTCATCTGGCCGGGGTATGGCGAGAACCTGCGCGTGCTCAAATGGATGCTCGATCGAATCCATGGACGCGCCAGTGGCAGCAAGACGCCGGTCGGTATCGTTCCCGATGAGCAGGAACTCGATCTGAAGGGCCTCAATCTTCCCAAGAGCGTGGCTCGAGAAGCGATCGCGGTGAATCCAACCGAATGGAAAGCGGAACTTGAATCCGCCGCCGAGTTCTTCGAAAAGATCGGTCAGACGATGCCCAAGGAATTGAAGGATCGTCGCCAGGCGATCCTCAAATCGCTCAACGGCGAAGCCCCCGCGCAACGAGTCGCCGCCGGCCGCTAGAGTTTCGCGACACAGAGCTCTGTCGCTTCCAGTGCCCCATGGCCTATTCAGCGCGCGATCTTTTCCGCGGGCGATTCAAGATTGTGATTTTCTTTTGATCGAAGACGCGTGCCAGACTTCGGCGCGCTTAGGCCTCCGGGTCGTGCTCAATCGCGGCGAACTCAACATTCACCTGCATACTTTCCTTGCGGGCCTTTTGCGACGCTCGCGCGATTACTGACCGCCGAATCTCGACACCTCGCAGCGGCGCCGACGCAAGCAATGTCTTGAAGGATTTGCCGGAGCGCAGGCGCCTATATTCGTCGATGCTAACGAGCACGGCGACGGGCTCATCGCGACGGATTACCGTCTGTGCCCCTTCCGTACGGGCGCGCTCGACCATCTCGTTGAAGCGCGCCTTGGCTTCCTGGATCCGCCACTTCACGGATTTCAATCTAGTCCGACTAATCTGTTGGTGAAAGCGAGGTGTTCCACATGCTTCTATTAAGATCCGACGTGACAGCCTCCTCGCAAAAACAGGCAGCGCCGGAGCCACTTTAGGCTCCGGCGCCGCATCGGTTTCTATGATCGCGCGCGCTAGTCGAGGTGCTTGCGCAGGAAGGTTGGGATGTCGAGCTTGTCGTCGCCGTCGAGTAGCGAGTTTGGCTCGAGCTTGTCGCCGTCAGCGAGGCCGCCCTCTTCGCCGCGGCGCCGGAACGCCGGGATGTCGAGCGTGTTGTCGTCGACGACCAGTCCCATCCGGCGCACCGGCTTGTTGCCCGGGAACATCCGGACCTGACCTGGCTGCGCGGCCGGCGCCGGCTGCTTGACCTCCATCGGATCGACCGGACGGGTCGCGGCCGCCGCGATCGGCGTGGTCACGGGAGCGCCCGACGGCGAATAGCGCGACGAGCTTCGGTCGAGGTCGCCGAAGCCGGTCGCGATCACCGTGACGCGAATCTCGTCCGACATCGCGTCGTCGATAACCGCGCCGAAAATAATGTTCGCGTCCTCGTGCGCCTCTTCCTGGATCAGACTTGCCGCCTCGTTCACTTCGTACAGCGCCATGTCCGAGCCGCCGGTCACGTTGATCAGCAGGCCGCGCGCGCCCTTGATCGAGACGTCCTCGAGCAGCGGGCTCGAGATTGCGCGCTGAGCCGCCTCGACCGCGCGATTCTCACCGGACGCAGTAGCCGCACCCATCATCGCCATGCCCATCTCGGCCATGATCGATCGCACGTCGGCGAAATCGAGATTGATCAACCCATGCACGGTGACCAACTCCGAAATTCCGCGGACCGCCTGCAGCAGCACGTCGTCAGCCTTCTGGAACGATTCCTTAAGCGACGTGTTTTTGCTCGCGACCGAGAGCAGGCGCTGATTGGGAATCGTGATCAGCGTATCGACCGCGTTCTTCAGCTCGCGCAAACCTTCTTCGGCCTGCGACATGCGGCGGCGCCCTTCGAACTGGAACGGCTTGGTGACGACGCCGACGGTCAGCGCACCAAGTTCGCGCGCGATACGCGCAATTACTGGGGCAGAGCCGGTTCCAGTGCCACCGCCCATCCCGGCAGTCACGAACACCATCTCGGCATCCGTCAGGATTTCGCGAATCCGCTCTTCGTCTTCGAGCGCGGACTTGCGCCCGATTTCAGGATTGCCGCCGGTGCCGCGTCCGCGCGTGATCTCGTCGCCGATCTGCAAGCGCAGTGGCGCGTGGTTATTCTGCAGCGCCTGGATGTCGGTATTCACGGCGATGAAATCGACGTTGCGCAGNNTTTATCCTCGCGCCCGGGTCGGGATTACTCACCAACTCAATCATTACAGATCCTCCTCCACCACCTACCGGCAAAGTTTGTTGCCTATTTGGTTTCACGTTTCGACGACTTCTCAAAAGAAGTCCCTCACCCAATCGCCAAGCCGCGAGCGCAGCCGTCCCAGCCGGCCCGATTTTCCATTGCCGTTGCTCGCGCCACTCGCCGCGCCCTGGTGCAGCAGCAGGCCCGCCGCCGTCGTGTACATCGGCTTCATCAATTCTTCCGGCAGACCCTTAAGGTTGATCGGAAGTCCGCGCCGTACCGGCACGCCGAAGATCCGCTCGGCCAGTTCCTGCGTGCCCTCGAGCAGCGAGGTTCCGCCGACCAGCACGATGCCCGAAGCGAGCCCGTCGGATACTCCCGAGCGCAACAGCTCGCGCTGCACCATCGTGAAAATCTCTTCCATGCGCGGCTCGATAATTTCGCCGAGCAAGCGGCGCGCGATCACCCGCGGCTCGCGTCCACCAACGCCCGGAACCTGAACCGTCTCATCGCGCCGCACGACCTGGTTGGTCGCCACACCGAAAGTAATTTTGAGCTGCTCCGCGTCGGAGATCGGAGTGCGCAGTCCGGCGGCGATATCGCTCGTGAGATGATTCCCGCCAATCGGGAGGACCGCGGTATGCATCACCGCACCGCCGTGAAAAACAATGATATCGGTCGTGCCGCCGCCAACGTCGATCAGCGCGACACCAAGCTCGCGTTCCTCCGGAAACAGTGCCGCATCGGCAGAGGCGAGCGGCTGGAAAACCATCTCAGACGGCGTCACGCCCGCGCGCTCGCAGCACTTGGTGAGATTTTGTCCGTAGCTCTGCGCCGCGGTGATGATATGAATCCGCGCTTCCAGCCGCACTCCGGCCATTCCGTACGGCTCGCGCACGCCCTCCTGCTCATCGACCGCAAACTGTTGCGGCAGAATATGCAGCACCTGGCGGTCGAGCGGGATTGCAACTGCGCGCGCCGCGTCGATCACTCGATCGACATCGCGCGCGCTGACTTCGCCGCCGCGCACTGCGACGATCCCATGGCTGTTGAGGCCCTTGATATGCGGCCCCGCAACGCCGACGACGACCGAGCCGACGCGCACGCCGGAAGTTTTCTCCGCTTCCTCAACCGCCGCTTTGATCGCATCGACCGTCGCCTCGATATTGACGACGACGCCTTTGCGCAGGCCCGTGCATGGCGCGATGCCGTAGCCGAGCGTCGCCAACTGCCCGTCCGGCAGCGACTCGCCGACGATCGCGCAAACTTTGCTGGTGCCGACGTCCAACCCGGTGAGCAGATTTCTCATCGCGTCACCGGCTCCCCACCCGGCTGGAACGAAATTTTACGAAGCCCGCTCTTATGTTTCGAATTCTTGGTTTCGGCCGCATGAAGGCGCACAACCGCCAAACCCGGCGTGGTCAAATCGAGCGCCGCGATCAGGTTCTCGCGTCCCTGCCATTGCTGGCGCACCTTGATCGCGCGCTGAATCTCGGACGTCGCACGATCGAGATCGATGACAACCTCGGTCCGCTCGCGCTCCAGGAACAGCGACGCCGTGCCGTCATCGCCAACGTGCATCTCGGAGATGATTTCCGACAGTTGCGTTTCCGCGCGCATCATCACCGCGGCGTAGTCAACCATCTGCGTCCCGCGCGCGTTGTCGAGCGCATCGCCGCTCAGCACAGGAAGATCGCCCTGCTTGCCGGGGGACACCGGACCACGCAGTTCGCCGCCGCTGAAAAGTTCGTAGAAGCCGTCGTGACGCTCGACGATGGCGACCGCACCTTCGCGCATGTTGCTCGCCGAGATCTCCGCTGCCCCAGGTATGCGGCCCGCGCGATGGTAAATTCCCGTGCGTCCCGCCCACTCGACCAAAACCGCAGAGTAGTTCGCGGCAGTCGAGCGCGCGGGCGCCAGCGAGTCGACAATTTGATCACGATACGAGGCGAGTGTCGCAGTCGCTCTGAGAGCCACTGCGCGGCCGGCCGTGCTGAATCCCGTCATCACGCCCAGCGCGAAAAAGGCGCAGACCACCAGCCCGCCCATCCGTGCGCTCCACCCCGCCACCGCTTTATTTCCTCCGCGAACCGCCACCCCGCCACC
>PMOH01000489.1 GCA_003161515.1 Deltaproteobacteria bacterium | reverse complement strand
GAAGCCGGTTCCGGTTTCTGAAATCGCGTAGCGCTCCTCGATTGAATGTGAAACCCTTCGCGGGTTTCACGCTTCCGCGGCAGGGGTAACCACTGCACCTTAGTCAATAGTCGATTTTCGCTGAAAATTCGTGGGTTCACTGCGATTTTCTGACTGCGTAACATTCCCGCAACAATCGGTGAGTATGATTATGCGCGACGGTCGGTGCTGGCCGCGATGTGAGCGCGTTAAGAAATTCTGTAGGAAGAGATCGTTTGTCCGAATTAGAAGGTTCGATGGCCGACAGTATTCCGGCGGTCCGGCGCGAGCGCACGATGGCGCCCGTGCACGCGCGCTTGTTCGGCGATCGGATTTTCAACACCGCGACATTTATTCTTGCGCTCGCGATTCTCGCGTTGCTGTTGGGACTTGCGGTCGCGCTGATCGCATCGAGCTTCCCCGCGATTCGCGCGTTCGGGTTGCATTTTTTTGTCAGCACCGAATGGGATCCGGTCAATGACAAATACGGCGCGCTGCCGTTTATCTACGGGACTTTCGTTTCGTCGATGATCGCGCTGGCTATCGCGGTGCCGCTGAGCCTGGGCGTCGCGCTGTGCCTGAGCGAGATGGCGCCCGACTGGTTGAGCCATCGGCTGGGATTCCTGGTCGATTTGCTGGCCGCGATTCCCAGCGTGGTGTACGGGCTGTGGGCCGTGTTCGTGATGGGTCCGTGGATTCGCGATTATGTCGAGCCGCCGCTGGGGCACTACTTCGGCTGGCTGCCGTTTTTCCAGGGGCCGAAGGTCGCGGTCGGGATGCTATCCGCGGGAGTTATTCTCGCGATTATGATCATCCCGTATATCTCGTCGGTCTGCACCGACGTGTTTCGCGTCGTGCCGCATACGCAGCGCGAGGCGGCACTGGCACTGGGCGCGACCAAGTGGGAGATGGTCAAGACCGCGGTGATCCCTTACGGGATGACCGGCGTGATCGGGGCGATCATTTTGGGCTTGGGGCGCGCGCTGGGCGAAACGATCGCGGTGGCGATGGTGATCGGCAACTCGGCAGATATTTCCGCGTCGCTGTTCAAGCCGGCGGCGACGCTGGCGAGCGTGATCGCCAACGAATTCGCCGAGGCTACATCTGATCTGTATGTCGCAGCGCTAATCGAGCTGGGACTAGTGCTGTTGATTCTCGGGATCGTGCTCAACGTCGTGGCGCGCGCGTTGGTGCTCGGCGTGCAGCGGCGCCGCTACCAGGAGGCGGGCAAGTAGATGGCGGCCGGAACTCTCAGCGCACTTCATGGCGAGACCAGCTATCGCATCCGCAAGTTCAAGAGCGACGCGATGATGGCGGTCACGGTCGGCGCGACGATCATCACGCTGATTCCGCTGTTCCTGGTGCTTGGCTACCTGCTCAGCAAAGGGGTCGCGAGTCTGAACTGGGCGTTTTTCACGCATATGCCCGCGCCGGTCGGCGAAAAGGGCGGCGGCATGGCCAACGCGATCGTCGGCACGCTGGAAGTCGTAGGTATCGCGTGTCTGATTGGGGTGCCTATCGGGGTTGGCGCGGGACTTTACCTGGCGGCGAATCGCGCGAGCCAGTTCACCAACTGGGTGCGATTTTCGGCGGACGTGCTGATGGGCGTGCCGTCGATCGTGGTCGGGATTTTCGCATACGCGGTGATCGTGCGGCCGTTCGGCGGGTTCTCGACGCTGGCCGGCAGTGTCGCGCTCGCGGCGATCATGATTCCACTCGTCACGCGCACCACTGAAGAGATGGTGCTGCTGGTGCCGCCGGAATTGCGCGAGGCTGCGCTGGCGCTGGGCGTGCCGAATTGGCGGACGACGCTGTCGGTGGTCGCGCGCACGGCGTTGTCGGGGATCACGACCGGAGTGATCCTGGCAGTCGCGCGAGTGTCGGGCGAGACGGCGCCGCTGCTGTTCACCGCATTCGGGAATCGCTTCTGGTCGACGTCGTTATTCCATCCGATCAATACCTTGACGGTGCAGGTTTACACTTACGCAATTTCGCCGTTCGCCGACTGGCAGCGGCAGGCATGGGCGGGCGCGCTGGTGCTGACGGCGATAATTCTGGCGCTCGAGTTGGGCGTAAGATGGGTGACGGGCGGGGCGGCGAAAGCGCCAAGGTAGCCATGGCCGACAAGCTGGTCGTCAAAAATCTCAACGCGTTCTTTTTCAAGAACCGCGCGCTCAAGGACGTCAGCCTGTCGTTCGAAGAGGATAAAATTGCGGCGATAATCGGGCCGTCGGGATGCGGCAAATCGACGCTGGTGCGATGCCTCAACCGGATGCATGAGGTGGTGCCCGGCGCGACTGCAACCGGCGAGGTGATCCTCGACGGGAATAATATTTACGACGATGAAGTCGATCCGGTGCAAGTGCGGCGGCGAATCGGGATGGTCTTTCAGAAGCCGACGCCGTTTCCAACCATGTCTATAGAAGACAACGTGGCGGCCGGGCTGACGCTCAACGGAGTCGAGGTGAGCCGCGCCGAGCGCGCGTCGATAATCGAGCGAAGCCTGCGCCAGGCGGCGCTTTGGGAAGAGGTGAAGGATCGCCTGCGGCGTCCCGGCGGCAGTTTGTCGGGTGGGCAGCAGCAGCGCTTGTGCGTCGCGCGGGCGCTCGCGGTTCAGCCCGAGGTGTTGCTGATGGACGAGCCGTGCTCGGCGCTCGATCCGATTTCGACCGCGCGCATCGAAGAACTATTGCTGGAACTGAAGTCGGCGTACACTATCGTAATCGTGACGCATAACATGCAGCAGGCCGCGCGATGCTCCGACAAAACGGCCTTCATGTACACCGGAGACCTGGTCGAATACGGCGAGACCAAGCAGATTTTCACGAACCCTACCAAGCGCGAGACTGAGGATTATATCACCGGGCGATTCGGCTGATATCGGGGACAAGGAAAATGGATAGTACCCAGCCGCAGCATACCAATAGGCAGTACGAAGAGGATTTGCGCGGCTTGCGCGCCGGTCTACTCAAGATGGGCGGACTGGTCGAGCGCCAGATTGCCGAGGCGGTCGATGCGCTGGTGAATCGCGACAGCGATCATGCGCGCGAAGTGATCCAGCGCGACGAAGAAGTGAACCGGATGGATAACGACAACGACGAGCAGTGCATCCGGCTGCTCGCACTGCATCAGCCGACCGCCAGCGACCTGCGGTTTATCACCACCGGACTGAAAATCACGACCGACCTCGAACGAATCGGCGACAACGCCGTTAATATCTGCGAGCGCTCGCTCGAACTCAACGAAGTTCCGCAACTGAAGCCCTACATCGATTTGCCGCGGATGGCGGAAATCGCGCAGTCGATGGTCAAGGACAGTATCGATGCGTTCATGCGCGACGATACCGACCTTGCCGACCAGGTGATCGCGCGCGATGACGAAGTCGATTTGCTCAACTACCAGGTGTATCGCGAGCTGCTGAGCTACATGGCCGAGGATCCGCATACGATCGCGTCGGCGACGCGGCTGCTGTTCGTCTCGAAGTACCTGGAACGGATTGCCGATCACGCGACCAATATCGCGGAGATGGTGACGTTCATGGTCAAGGGCAAAATGATCCGTCACGTGGAAACCAAGAAGCGGGGAACTTGATTTACAAGGTGGAGGGGGAGAAGCGATGAATCAAACCAGCCAGCAGGCCACGAGCACGACCACCGAGGCGCAACGCGGGATTCGATACCGCGTGCTGATCGTCGAGGACGACGCCGACATCCGCGAGCTGATCCGCTACAACCTCGCGCAAGAAGGGTTTATCGTCGAGGAAGCGGCCGACGGCGCGCAGGCGCTCGAGAAGGTCAAGCGGCGGGTGCCCGATCTGATGGTGCTCGACCTGATGCTGCCGGGGATGCCGGGCTTGCAGGTGTGCCGCCAGATGCGCGCCGAGCGCGAAACGACGCATCTGCCGATCCTGATCGTCACTGCCAAGGGTACGGAAGTTGACAAAGTGCTGGGGCTGGAGATGGGCGCCGACGATTACGTCGTGAAGCCGTTCAGTCCGCGCGAGCTGGTCGCGCGCGTCAAGGCGCTGCTGCGTCGCGCAAATCCGCTCTCAGAGCCGGACTCCGGCGGCGGTGCGTACGAGAAGGGGCGGCTGCGGATGGACTTCGGCACCTACCAGGTGTTCGTCGATACCAAGCGGCGGGAGCTTGCGCTGCGCGAGTTCGAACTGCTGAAATTCTTCGTGCAGCATCCGATGCGGGTATATACGCGCGAACAACTGCTCGACATGGTGTGGGGGCGCGACACGTTCGTCGAACCGCGGACCGTCGACGTACACGTACGCCGCCTGCGCCAGCATATCGAGCGCGATGACGCCAATCCGGAATTGATCCTCACGGTGCGAAGCGTGGGATATCGCTTCAACCCCGAAGCGCTTGGATAGATCACCGACCGCCGGCCTGATCGCAGCGATAGGAATCGGTCTCGCGCCCGCGGCGATATTCCTGGTGGTGCTCGCCGCCACCGGCGCGGCATCGTTTTTCTGGGTTGTCATTGTAATCCTGCTAGGACTTGCGCTCGGCGCGATTCCCGCTCGCCTGATCGGACGTTCGCTGTCGCGCCGCGCGGAGCGGCTCGACGCGCTCGCGGCTGCGCTGCAAGAGCGGCGTCCGCCGGCTCATGTGCTGCCCGAAGGAAGCGACGCGATGGGCCGCGCGGAGCATCATCTGCTCGACGCGGCCGACGCGATCGTAGCCGACGTGGACTCGCTGGCCGAGCAGCGCGACGAGTTCGAGGCGATTCTGCGCAGCATGGCCGAGGCAGTGGTCGTGACCGGCGCGCGCGGCGAGGTGATCCTGCTCAACGGCTCGGCGCGGCGGATCTTCGCGTTGGGAGCCGACACCGACTATCGCGACCGGCCGTTCGTCGAGCTGTGCCGCGACCCGCGGCTGCAGGAATTTGCCGGGCGCTCGATGCAATCGGCGGCTAACGATGTCGTGAGCGCGGAGATCATGATCCAGAATCCCGCGCCGCTGCACGTCAGCGCCAGTGCCGCGCAGATTCGCACCTCGCGCGGCGCGGCGTGGGTGTTCGTCTTTCACGACATCACGCAGCTCAAAGCATACGAGACGCTGCGCGCCGATTTTATTTCGAATCTCACGCACGAGCTGCGGACGCCGCTGAGTGCGCTGTACGGCTATGCGGAAACCTTGATTCAAGGGGTGGACGATCGCGAGACTTCGACCCGCTTTCTCGGAATTATAGAGCGGCAGGCGCGACGGCTGGCGCGGCTGCTCGACGACCTGGTCTCGCTGTCGGATTTGGAGCGCGGTTTCACGCCATTGAAGATCGAGCAGCTCGAGCCGTCGCGGGTGCTGTCCGAGGCGGCGGAGCTGATGCAGGAGACGGCGGGCAAGCGCGGGCTGCGCCTGTCTGTAAATTGCCCCGACGGTTTGCCGAAAATGGCCGGTGATCGCGACCGCCTGCATCAGGTGATGCTCAACCTGATCGACAATGCGATCAAGTACACGCCGCGCGAGGGCCGGGTGACGGTCGAGGCGCGCGAGGCCTCGGACTCCAACGGCGTGGGCGCGAAGCCGGGCGTCGCGCTGGTGGTGGTCGATACCGGCGAGGGAATTCCGGCGGCGGATATCCCGCGCCTGACCGAGCGATTCTATCGCGTCGATCGCGCGCGCTCGCGCGAGCTCGGCGGTACGGGGCTCGGGCTGGCGATCGTCAAGCATATCGTGCAGTTGCATCATGGGGCGCTGAGGATCGAGAGCAAGGTGCATGAAGGGACTACCGTATCCGTGTGGATACCGGCGGCGCAGAATTAAATCACCTGCGCGGTGGGCGGCAGGGGGTGACCCCCTGCACCCCAGTGTTAAGACGGCGAACAGGCGCGTAGCGCCTGTTCGAAAAGGTTAAATGGGAAGATCAAGAAAGCTGGACATATGTGCGGCAATTTTGTATTAAATAGCTACCTACAGTAGAACTGACTGGTTTGACACTTCTCCAGACCAGTCAGTTGCGGGCCGGCGGACACTTCTCCCGCCGGCCCGTTTTTTTTGGGAGCAAAACCAAACGGCTTGCTCGCGGCCCCGTGATGTGAAAATTTCTAGGGTTCGGATGCGCCATTAGCTCAGTGGATTAGAGCGGATGACTACGGATCATCAGGTCGGGGGTTCAAGTCCCTCATGGCGCACCATCCCTCGCCTTTCTGTCCGAACGGTTCGACAGCATGGTTAACGAGACTGACCCAAATGGCGAGCTCGGTCGCTACGTCTGTGGCGGCTACTTCATTGTGAAGCCGGCAAGCAACTCAAGCCCGGTCGAGTTCTGTGAAATCTGCAAGGCCAATCTGCCGCCGGGTGAGATCGTCACGCTGTCCACCTGCCTGACGGTCACGTTGCCGTACACCTGGGCGTATGAATGGGTTGACCAGGCTGACGATATGCGGAAACGGGCTGGCCAAATCTGGGGCTTGCAGGACTCCGAGCTGGACGAGTTCATCAAATGGACCACAGAAAGGGAGCGCGCTGGCGAGATCGGTTATCCCAACATGCTGACCACGCTAGACACAGCGCGAGAATTGCTTCGGAAGTTTCCGATCTGCCGTGATGGCTGGAATTTGCTGGGCCTGGGAATTCGAAGGGACATCGCCGCGAGCTATGTTGCCGAATATCTTCCCACCCGCGAGAACGAACTTCTTCCGGAGATCGCTAAGGCCATCAGCAGGGGATCGTCTCTCGATCCAACCGGTCGTATCATTGGCTACGAGGTCCTTGGGTGGGAGATCGACTTCCATTCCTGGTTCTGCAGTCTTTCGGAGAAAGATATTTCTCAAGAGCTCGGCATCCGTCCAGGTTCCGATGGTTTGCTGAAGAGCTACGACGATGCCTTGAAGGTTGCGAGCGCAGCGGTGCGACCTCATGATGCTGCCCCCTTCGGATCGATAGCTTGGTATCCTTGGGCGGTTGTCACTTATCCCGTTTGAGCCAGGCAACTCGCTGATCCAGATACCGGTTTCCGGCCGCCCGGCTACTTCCGGAATATGAATCGCCGCGGATCTCAGCAGTTGGAATTTCGGAAAAATCCGTCCCTCTCCTGACGCTTAAACACCAGCATCTTCGCCTCCCACGTTTGTTGGGGGAGGCCGACGCGCGTCCGGGCGCGGCGGAGTGGGGGGACATTGGCTTTCTGGATTTTGCGCGTTACTTCGGGTGCATCGGAATGTGCGGCGGCGGATGATTGCCGCACTGTTGTCCTCCACCCTAACCCTCCTCCCTCGTGGGAGGAGGGGACCGGATTGGTGCTCGACGGGTGGGGCGGGGGTGTGGTGTAAACATCGGGCGAGGGACCTTATGCATGCGTCGAAGGACTTGTCGGTGGGTTGTCGGGTTGAGGATGGGCGGGAGTTTCGGTTGAAGGACTTGATTCTGGCGATACTGGCGGGGGGTCGAAGAAGCTGGTAGACGCGGCGTGGTCGGCGCGGCGATTGTATGCGCGCTCGAGGATCTCAATTTGCGCTTTCCAGTCGTCGTCGCCGCTAAGCGCAAAACATTGAAAGCTGCGCGGAGTGCGTTTGAGCATGAAGGCGATCACTGAGCCGGGCGCATCTGGCGCGAACGTTTCGAGGGAGCCGCTACCGCCGCTCGAGCTGTTTGATTCGGCGCGATCGTGGAGGATGGTTGCGGCGACATTCGTGGCGCTGTTCGCGGTGTACGGGGTCGCTTACAGCTTCGGGGCGTTCTTCAAACCGATGGCGGCGGAGTTCGGCGCGCGGCGCGGCGCGACCTCGGCGGTATTCTCGATCACGGTGCTGGTGTGGTGCGTGCTGGGGCCCGTGACGGGGCATCTGTCGGATCGCTTCGGCCCGCGAATCGTAGTCGCGACCGGCGCGATCGGGATGGGTGTGGGGCTCGCGTTGACGTCGATGATCAATCGGTTGTGGCTCGGATACCTGAGCTACGGATTGGGGGTCGGAGTCGGCGTGGCATGCGCGTATGTGCCGATGGTCGCGGTGGTCGGCGGGTGGTTCCTCAGGCGGCGCAACACTGCGCTTGGAATCGCGGTGGCGGGAATCGGATTCGGCACGGTCTGCGGCGCGCCGATCGCCGCCGAATTGATCGATCATCTTGGATGGCGCGCGACGTACCTCATGTTTGCGATTGCGAGCACGATGATTTTGCTCGCGTGCGCGTGGATGGTCGAGCGGCCTCCGGTGCACGTGACAGTATCGCGAGTGCAGTTGCGCGACGCGCTTCGGAGTCCAGCCTTCGGCTTCCTGTATGCATCGTCGGTGATGGTTTCGATCGTGATCTTCGTGCCGTTCGTCTATCTGCCGTCGTTTGCGCATGACCACGGCGCGAGCGAGTTCGCCAGCGCCGCGCTGGTCGGGATAATTGGCGGCGCCAGCGTCGCGGGACGGATGGGTCTCGGCAGCATGGCGGATCGCGCGGGCGTGGTGCGGCTCTACCAGGCGAGCTTTTTGGTGCTGGCGCTCAGCTACGGGCTGTGGCTGGCGGCGGCTTCGTATCCGATGATGGTCATTTTCGCGATAGTGATGGGCGCGGGCTACGGCGGTTACGTCGCGCTGTCGCCGGCGGTGGTCGCGCATATGTTCGGGACGCAGAGGATGGGGACGATGCTCGGCGCGCTCTACACGAGCGGTGGGATTGGCGCGATGGTGGGGCCGCCGATGGTGGGGGTGATTATCGATCGCACGGGGAGTTACAGAGTTGCGATTGCGGCGGCGTTGGTGGTTGCGATGGCATCGTTCGCGTTGTTGATGCCGCTGAGGCGGTATGAAGCGCTCAAGATGAGGCAGGAACCTAACCCCTAACCCCTTCCCATAGTGGGAAGGCGAACCGGAATGTGGAAAGTCGAGAAGCAGAATTTTCAAGCGCGCGCGAAAAAGCGCGCTGAATAAGTACCCTCACCTTTGATCCTCTCTCATTCTGGGAGAGGGGAAGAGCTACCAGGTCATTGGATGCGATGGACCAGCCGAGGTTGCGGGGGCGGGGGGCGCTGCGGGAGGGGCGGCGACTGTGAAGCTCCATTGGTAGGGCTTGTCGGATTCTTTCAGGGCGACTTTGTAGATGCCGGGGGTTAGCGGTTCGCGCGGGAGGATTACTGCTGCGCCGATTCGTACGAGTCTCGCTTTACCAACCTCGGTCTGCTCGGGGTTGCGGCCGACGTATGACGCGGCGGTGATCAGGCAGGTGTCGAGTTCGGCGCCGTCGCGGGTGACAGTGTCGGACGACACTTCGAGGGTGCCGTCGGGTCCGTAGCCTTCGCCGAGTTGAATTGAGATGGGAGCGCCGGTCGGAGCTTTGTAGCCGGGACATGCGGACAACGGATCGGGATAGTCAACGCCGGCGAACGATTGCAGGTTGACGGTGGCGCCGTCGGGCGGAAACTCGACGGGCGTGCGCAAGCGTCCCTTTTCCAGCGGAATGAGTCCGAGGTTCGGGTTCCACATTCGATCGCTGGCGGGTCCGTCGTAGAGCGCGATGCGGATGGGCTTGGCCAGCGCGTAGCGGCCCGGGATCACGATCGCGCATTGCCCCGGGTCGCAATATGCGCCGAGTCCAACGATGGAGAATTGCGGCACCATCGGAATCAACCCGCTCAACGGCATCGTCATCAGGCGGTCAACGAATTCCGCGCCGCTCAAATTGATTTGCGGCGCGGACACGATTACCGCGTCGATGCCGGCGGACGCGCCGTCATCGGTGAAGTAGGGCTTGCCCTTATCTTCCCATCGGAAACTGTCCTGCGGCATTTGAAAATGAATGTTCTGCTGGCCGAGCACGATGTCACCGCCGGCGATGCCGTTCTTGACGAGATAGCGCGCGTGATTGAGCGCGCCGGCGCTGATCGCGGGGTCGTCGACGAGCGGCGGCAGTTTCGCCATCGCGCGATAGTAATTGACGCGGGCGCGTGCGCTCGCAGCAAAGTCGGGCGGTACGCCGGGGGACGCTGTGGTGTCAGGTGTCTGCGCGCTGGCGGGGATCGCGAGAGTGAGCGCGGCCAGGATTAGCAAAAATCCAAACCTGAAGTATCGCATGAGGTTAGTTTTCCGGCTCCGAACAGTAGCCCCGGGCGCGCAGGTACTTGGCGTCGTCGTCGGTTACGGGCGGTCCGGTTTTGACTTGCGCCCAGCTTACCGACTGGTTCAGCGTGTTCATCCCGCATTCGACTGTGAAAATTTCGTCACCGTTGGCCTTATTTACTGGGACCTGAATACTCGCTGTACGCGCGGAATTTTGCTCGACCATCCGCGAATCGCCTTGCAGCCCGGTGTTGGACATGTCGACGCTTTGACCGCGAATGCTGTTGCAGATTCGCGCGGGATCGACGCGGCATCCGTTGAGAACTTTCACTTCGGAAGAGCCGGCGCCGCCGCCGGACGCGGTATTCGACGCGCACCCCGCGATCGTGATCGATAAGAATAGGAGCAGGACGAGTAAGCGCTGCTGCATTTGAAAATCCCCTTGTTGATTTCGCGCTTCGATTTCGAGAGCAACCTAGCAATATGTTGTTTCGTAGACAACTGATGGTCGGAGATGCGCGTAGCGAGAGCGGTTGTGAAGATGACCGGCAACCTAACCCCTAACCCCTTCCCTCGAGGGAAGGGGAACAATCGCAAAGGGCGTCGGTTTGTTAATGGGGGAGGGGGTTGATACCGTCGAAGTATTCTTGCACGCGGCTTGGGGGCTTCGTGCTTAGGAGACGATTCGAATGCGTAAGATCGTACTGTCAGGACTGTTTGCGATCGCGGTGGTGGGGCTCGCGTTTGCGGCGGACATTGATCGTCACGCCGACTTCAGCAATCCCAAGACGCCAACCGCGGCGGCTGGGTGCAAAGGCTTCTACGGCACCGACGACAACCGGACCCCCTGCGACGATTTCTGCAGCAAATACCGCACCGACAACGACGGCGCGACTTGCGCGTGTGGCGACGGCAAGTGCCCGGCCGACGACCATCCGTAGGCGCGGTCACGCGGCGTCGTGGAAGATGACGCCCATCGCATAGCGGACGCCTGATTTGATTGTGCTGACGCCGTGACGCAGGTTCACGCGATGGAATCCCTTTGCGCCGGCTGCGGGGCGGTAGCGATTGGCGAAAATTATTCCCTCACCGATGTCGAGTGCGATCGCCTCGCCGCGCGATTGGGCGCGCGGGCGCTGCTCGACGAGCAATAGCTCGCCGCCTTCGAAGTCGCGGCCGCGGCGGCTCAGCGCGCAGGTGAATTGAAGCGGGAAGGCGATCTCACCGTACAAATCCTGATGCAGGCAGTTGTAGCCGCCATGTTCGTAGCGGAGGATCAGCGGCGTCGGACGGGCCTGTCCATGAGCGGCGCATACCTTCAGAAATTCCGCGAGGGTGGATGGATAGGAAGTGCTCGAGCGCATCCGATCGGCCCATAGATTCGCCGTCGGCGCGAGCTTGGGATACATCGCGACGCGGAGATCCTCGACAAGGGGGGGCATCGGGCGCGCGAAGTACTTGTACTCGCCGACGCCGTAGCTGTGACGCTCCATCACGACGCGGCTGCGAAAGCTGTCGCGATTCGGATACAGCGCGATCAACTGCGCGCATTCGGCGGCGCGCAAAATTCTGCCGGTGGTCGCGTAGCCGCGGGCGTCGAGATCGCGCTCGATGCGATCCCAATCCAGCGCACAGACGCGATCGGCGATGGACGATCCGGTCTTACGCGGCGTTGGCGCGGACGAACTCCCCAATTTTGTCGATCGCCTGCTGAGCCTCGTCGAGCATCGGCGCGAAAACCTGGAAGACGTGAATCATATTTTCGAACGGCTCGAGCGTGACCTTCACGCCAGCCTTGCGCGCGCGCTCGGCCAGCCGGGTCGAGTCGTCGAGCAGAGTTTCCGCGGTGCCGACCTGAACCAGCAGCGGCGGCAGTCCCGCGAGGTCGGCATACAAGGGCGCGGCGAGCGGACTGCGCGCATCCTGACCCTTTAGGTAGTGCTTGGCCATCTCGAGTAGCGCGTCCTTCTGCACCATCGGATCGACCGACGCTTTGGATTTCATCGAATCGCCGACGCCTTCGAGATCGATCCACGGCGACAGGCACACACCCGCGGCAGGGACCGCCAACTTGGCGTCGCGGATCGCAACCAGCGTCGCGACAGTGAGGCCGCCACCGGCCGAGTCGCCTGCGACCGCTATGCGCGAGGGCTTAAGTCCCTGCGCGAGCATCCATCGATACGCCGCGACGCTATCCTCGACCGCGGCCGGAAACGGATGCTCGGGCGCGAGCCGGTAATCGATTAACAGCACGCGCGCTTTCGCAGCGCGCGAAATTCGTGACGCGAGATCGCGATGGGTATTGATCGAGCCGATCACGTAGCCGCCGCCGTGCAGGTAGAGCACCGCGCGGCCGGCGTCGGCACCGGGCGCCGTCACCCATTCCGATTTGACGCCGCCAGCATTCACCGGCTCGCACTTGACGTCCGCAGCGACCGGAAACACATTTGTCATCTGCTCGAAGTTCGCGCGCATGTCCTGGACCGTAGGATGACCGGCTATGGGCTGCGCCTTGAGCATCTGGATTATCTGCTGGAGTTGCTGTTGCGACATCGATTTAACCTCGCAGAGAAGTTTTGCCGACTATAGCGCCGCTTTGCGCGAATCGGCAAAGCAGAAAAATGTTAATGCGGGAACTCCACCATTACTTTGGCGCGCGTACCGGGACGTTTCAGCGCGGCGAACATGTCGGGGACCTGGTCGACCTTGATGACGTCGGTGATCATCGGGGTCGGGTCGATGGCGCCGCTCGAGATGGCGTCGATGGTTTCCTGGAATTCGCCGCGAGTGTAGGCGAGGGCGAAATTGATTTGCACTTCTTTCATCACGCAGGTCAGCGGGTAGATGCTGTCGGCTTCCATGCAGACGCCGATGACGACGACCTGGCCGTGACGCCCGACCATCCCGATGGCGGCGCCGAGCGTTGATTTGACGCCGATACATTCGAAGACAACTTCGGGCGCGCGGCCGGTGATCGATTTCACCGCTTCGGCGGGATCGCCTTCGGTCGGATTCACGACTCCGGTGGCGCCGAGTTTCATCGCAAGCTCGGTGCGTCCGGGCGCGAGTTCCGATACGACGACGGCGCTGGCGCCCTTGGCTTTGGCCCAGATCAAAGTGGAGAGGCCGATCGGCCCCGCGCCCATCACGACTACTCCCATCCCCGGTTCGATCGACGCGTGATTGACGCCGTGGAGGCCGACCGAGAGCGGCTCGACCAGCGCGCCGGCGCGGGAGCTGACGTTGGCCGGGAGTTTGAGCAGGCTGGCGGCGCTGCATGCGACGAACTCGGCGTATGCGCCGGGAAGCTGGCCGAGACCGAGGCTACGAAGGCCCGAACAATGCATCGCGTCGTCGCGCTGGCACCAGGAGCAGACGCCGCATGCGATGTACGGCAGCGAGGTGACGCGATCGCCTAGCTGGTAGCCGTTGACGCCGTCGCCGAGCGAATGGATCTCGCCGCAGAATTCATGGCCCATCACGGTGTCCGTCGCCATTCCGATTCCGTACTGGACTGCGTGCAGATCGGAGCCGCAGATTCCGCAATTGTGGACTTTGAGCACGACTTCGCCGGCGCCGGCGATAGGATTGGGCACGTCGATGACGGCCATCTCGTCTCTTTTTCTGAAGACCGCTGCTTTCATCGCAAAACCAACCTCTCCAAATCGTGCGGCGTTACTTCTGCTGGATCAATTCGATCTTGTAGCCGTTGGGATCCTCGATGAACGCGATCGGCGTGGTGCCATGCTTCATCGGGCCGGGCTCGCGCACGACCTTGACGCCCTTTTGCTTCAGGTCAGCGCAGGTTTTGTAGATGTCGTCGACGCCGAGTGCGACGTGTCCGTAGGCGGTGCCGAGGTCGTACTTCGAGGTGCCCCAATTCCAGGTCAGCTCGATGACCGCGTTTTGATTTTCGTCGCCGTAGCCGACGAAGGCGAGGGTGAACTCGCCGCCGGGGAAGTCGTGCTTGCGCAGGAGTTTCATCCCGAGCTGGTCGCAGTAGAACTTGAGCGATTCGTCGAGGTTGTTGACGCGGAGCATCGTGTGCAGCAGGCGCATGCGACTATCCTTTTGGTTTTTGAGATTTGTGGCCAGCGCGTTTCGAGTCGATCGCCTTGGTCAGCTCGCCCTTGATTTCGGCGAAGAGGTCCTCGGTCGGCGCGATACCCGCGGCCTTCATCCGATCGACCAGTTCGTAGCGCTCGAGCGCGAGCATCTCTTTAGCTTCGTGCTCATGCAGTCGCTTGAGGCGCACGAGTTCGAGAATCGCAAGCTCGCGGACGCGGGCAGCAAAGCCGGACTCGGTAAGTTTGTGGTCGAAGATGTCGTCCGGAAGTTCGATCTTGAGATTCAAAATCATTGTTGATGTTCCGACTTTCCGCAATCGAGGAAGTATTGTCAAACGCGGAGAGAGGGAAATCACTTAATCTAATGTGAAACCCTTCGCGGGTTTCACACTTCCGCGGCAGGGGTGACCCCTGCACCCAATATCAGGAAAAGATGCGGGACTTCGTCCCTGTTAGAATGGGTTAAGGTGAATTCACCTCTCCCGCGGCTCGCGACACAGTCGCTAGCCGCGAGTCGGGAGAGGTCGTCTGACGACATTCATGTCGTCGGACGGGTAAGGGCACGGGCATTCAGCTCGATGCATGCGCCCTCACCCGCGCCGGAAGGCGCGTCCTCTCCCGGGGGAGAGGTGTAGGAAAATCACAGATAAGAAAATGCCTCCGCGAATTTTGCTTTGCCGCCGGATTCCAAAACGTCGCCGTGCGTGACGATTACGCGCTCGAAGTCCCATCCGAGGATTTTCGCGACGGATTCGCGCGCGGCTTTGCGGTCGCGAATTGCCAATCGAATCAGGCGATGCGGGCCGAAGCGACCGCGGCCGCCGACCAGCGTGTAGAAGATGCGAGCGTCTTTGAAATCTGCGGGGACGTTGAAGACCAGATCGGTGAAAATCGCGGTGCGGCTTGGGCGGTGAAAAAACACCACTTCGTTCAAACCGGCCGCACCCTTGAACAGATGCTGATCGATCTCGCCGGCCCATTCGGCTTGAGGTTCGTCGCCTAAAACGGCGTCGAGTTTCAGATCGCGGCGTGCACCGATACGCGCTCTGAAATCCGGGATGCCGCCGACCAGGCCGGGCGGTCCGTAGAGCTTCGCAGTGGGCCAGGTCTTTATATAGTCGCCGACGAACAGGTGATGCGCGCGCGACGGTGCCACCACTGCGCGAACTTCGCCGAGTGGGTCGAGCGATCGTTTGGTTTCGTCGTCGAGCTTGGTCGGCGAATGGAGAAACAGACCGCCGCCGGCGAGCTTAATTATAGTCATCCGCGTTCCGATCTTTGCGATGCCGGTGGTGAAGTCGGGCTGATCGACGATCCAGAGATTCGGAGCGAGATTTTTCGGGGGCGGCATGAGTATGATTTAGCCCGACGCGTAGGCATCAGCCAGCCTTTGCAGAGCTGGGATTAATGTTTTAAGTTCAGGCGCGACGCGGTCAGTTAAGGTGATCGTCACAGCCGGTACAGGCCTTTGAGCCGTGCCAGGAGAATTGCGCGATGG
The DNA here is from genome assembly GCA_003161515.1 of Deltaproteobacteria bacterium. Lineage (GTDB taxonomy): Bacteria > Desulfobacterota > Binatia > Binatales > Binataceae > Binatus. The sequence goes on along the minus strand of PMOH01000489.1, from coordinate 1,083 downwards.
ATTTCAATTTCAATCCCGAAGATGAAGCGTTCCGGATGGAGTTTCGCGCGTGGCTCGACGCCAACAAACAGTTCGCGCCGCATATGGGCGAAACTACGATCGGAATGGCCGAGGGCCGCGGCGAATTCGACCAGCAGAAGCGATGGGCGAAGAAGATGGCCGAGGGCCGGTGGCTCGCGCCGAGCTGGCCGGAAAAATACGGCGGACGCGGCGCGGGAGTTCTGCAGAATATCGTTTACGGCGAAGAGCTGGCGCGCGCGGGCGTCTCGGCGCCGATGATCGGGATGGGAATCAGCCTGTTCGGGCCGACGTTGTTGCATTGGGGTACCGAGGAGCAGAAGCAGCGGTTCATCCCGCCGATCATGAAGGCGGAAGAAATCTGGTGCCAGGGATATTCGGAGCCGGGATCGGGATCCGACTTGGCGTCGCTGCAGACGCGCGCGGTCGAGGACGGCGACTACTTCGTCGTCAACGGGCAGAAAGTGTGGACCTCGATCGCGCAGCACGCCGACTGGATCTTTTTGCTGGTGCGCACCGATCCCGACGCGCCCAAGCATAAGGGGATCAGCTACCTGATGGTCGATATGCATAGTCCCGGCGTGACCGTGCGGCCGCTGGTGCAAATCACCGGCAACAAGGGATTCAACGAAGTTTTNNGCGATCACAACGCTGATGTTCGAGCGCTCGGGCGGCGGCGGCGACCGCGGCGGGATGTCGCAAGTGCGCGAGCTGGCGGCGCTGGCGAAATCGTTGCCGCGCAACGGCGCGACGGCGTGGGATGACGGGAGCGTGCGGCAGAAAATCGCCGAGTTCGCCTGCGACGCGATGGCGCTGCGATACACCGGATACCGGCAGCTCACGCGGCGGCTCAAGGGAATGCCGCCGGGGCCGGAAGGCTCGATGATGAAGCTATGCGGCACCGAACTGAACATGCGGATTCAATTGTTCGCGATGGAGCTGCTCGGGCCGTACAGCCAAATCGAGTACAAAGCGCCGTTCGCGATCGACAAGGGCAAGTGGTCGTTCAGGATGCTCGCGGCGCGCGGCGGCACGATTGCGGCGGGCAGCAATCAGATACAACAT
>PMOH01000392.1 GCA_003161515.1 Deltaproteobacteria bacterium | reverse complement strand
CGCCGGAGTCGGTCGCATTAAGTACGACCTGTAGGCTCGACAGCGAGGTTCCGGCCGGCGGCGTGATGGTCAGATCGACGCTGGCGACCTGGCTCTGATCCGAGAACAGCATGCCGCGGTAGTTCGGGTAGAGCAGGAACATCTGCAGCACCGGCGGTATCTCCTGTTGCAGCGACAGGTTCGCGAACCATGCGTCTCCGCTGGTGATCGCGCCGTAAGTCTGCAGGCGCACCGAAGTGCTGGTTCCCGCGGGAACGGTGATGTGCTGCAGCGTAGTGCTGGTCCAATCGGTGGTGCCGTTGGTGATCGATGAACGGCCGAAGCCGAGCAGATCGAACATCGCGCCGGCATAAGACTTCGTGCCGACGAGACCTTCAGTCTTGAGCTGACCGCCCAATGTGTAGACCTGCCCGCTGGTGACCTTGAGCGAGTTCACGGCGACCGGAGTTGAATCGTCGCAGGCCGCGCTGTCGCTCATCAGCATGGTGGCGGCACCGTTGGGCGCAAGCGTGGTTGGATCGATGCTGAAGCAGGCGCTCGGCAGCGACCATCCGGCAGTGCCCTGCGAGAAGTCGCCGTTCACCAGCAGGTTGGCCCCCAGCGACCCTCCGATTTCGGGCGCCGTCAAGCCGCCGTCGACCGCCGCTTGAGCATCGGCAACCGACCGGGATGCAGGAGAGAGAATATACAGCAGTACTAACAGGACGGAGCATATAGGTAATGACTTAGTAGCTAATGCTCGAATAGCTAATGAGATACCGTGTCGATACCGACGCGACATGAACGTTGTCTCCGCTCGAACGATGTGGACGATGCAATCGCCGAAGGAGCAACTTCCCTGCCGCTGCAGGTGCGGGCGTCAGGTTGTTCCAGGATGGAACACTCCGTCTCGTGTCGTCACAGAATCTTCGTGTCGACATCTCATGATGAGACTCGCGCCATTAAATTTGAGCGGTAGGCGACGTGTAATTGGCGGCGCTGTCCAGAACCGGACAGCACCGAATGGCTCGCGCGACTATGCCGCCGCGGTCCATACATGGCATAGTTGCGGACTGCAGTTTTGCCATGTACCGCAGTGAGAATCGTCAGGAATGCCCGAAGCGATAAACAAACCGGCGCCTCCGCTCGAGGAGGCCCGGGAGAGCCACGCCACCGATGCCAATGACGGGCAGAGCGAGGCGTCTCACAAGTTCCGCGCGGCCCTGCTCAAAACCTTTTTCACCGGTCTGTCATGGACCGCGGCGGCGCGCGGACTGACCGCGGTCGGCACGGCGGCGCGCTATGTCGTTTTCGTGCGGCTGCTGAAACCTTTTGACTTCGGCGTTATCGCCAGTGCGATGTTGATTTGCACAGCGGTGAGCGCGGCGACCGACCCGCGGATGGGCCAGGCGCTCATTCAACAAGAAGACAAAATCGATCCGTATCTCGATACTCTATTCACGACTTATTTTTTGCGCAGCCTGATTATCGGTTTGATACTGATCGTGTTCGCGCGTCCGCTCGGCAACTTTTTCCATCTTGGCGACGCGTACACGGTTTTCTGGGCGATCGTTCCGCTACCGATACTGCAATCGCTGCAGAGTCCACGCCTGATTTCTCTCTATCGCCGCCTCGATTTCCATTTTGTGACTGTCCTGAACGTTTCCGAGGTCGCGGCCAGCTTCGTGTTCGGGCTTTTGGCGGTACTGTACTGGCGCGACTGGCGGGGCCTGGTGTTCTCGCTGCTGGTCGGCGCGGTGGTGCGCGACATCCTGACCTACTGGCTGTTTCCGCATTGGCCGCGAATCGGATTCAGCAAGGCTCACGCGAAGACGATGCTCTCGTTCGGCTTGTGGTTCAGCTTCGGCGTGCTTTTCGAGTTTATCGCGAAGCAACTCGACAATCTGACCGTCGGCCATCTGCTCGGCCCGGGCGCACTCGGCAATTACCAGATGGCGTTTCGCGCGGGCGAGATGCCGGTGGCGGAATTCACGACGTCGGCTTCGGTCGTGACGTTTCCGATGGTGGCGCGGCTCCGCAACGATCGGCCAGCACGAGTGCGCCTGTACTGGTCAGTAGTTGGAGTGGTGGCCGCGGTCGGGGTCGCGTACGCCGCGTTCATTTTCGTCTTCGGCGACCGGGTCGTTATGCGGCTGTTCGGACCAGCATGGGTTCACGCGGTGAATCCGCTCAAGGTCCTCTGCATTTATGGAATCCTGCAAGGAGTTCTCGTGGTCGGGCGAAGTTTTCTGACCGGACTCGGAAAACCGGAACGCTATCTGATCGTGGCGGCCACCCGCGCAGTCGTGCTGGCTATCGCGATATACCCGTTGACGGCGTTGCACGGGCCCACCGGGGCGGCGACCGCGGGCGTAATCTCGATCCTGATTGCGCTGCCGATCATGGCCTACCTGCTGCAGCAGACCGACTAGGAAGATGCGATGAGTTCCGTCAGCAGCGCGACTGCGCCATCGCAGCAAGCAGGACGGCCGCCGGTCAGCATCGTAATCACCAACTACAACTACGGCCGTTACTTGCGCGCCTCGATCGACAGCGCGCTTGCGCAAATTTATCCGAACGTCGAAGTGATCGCGGTCGATGACGGCTCAACCGACGGGTCGCGCGAGATAATCGAATCGTACGGCGCGCGCATCGTGGCGATACTCAAGGCCAACGGCGGGCACGGCTCGGCGCTCAACGCCGGGTTCGAGGCAAGTCGCGGCGAGATTGTGATGTTCCTCGACGCCGACGACGAATTGATCCCGGAAGCTGCCGCGCAGGTCGTCGAAGCGTGGCGCCCGAGCGTGGCGAAGGCGCAGTTTCAGCTCGAGATGATCGACGAACGGGGCAATCCGATCGGCGCGCGCGTGCCGCCCTTCACCGGCTTCATCCCCAACGGCGATATCAGCGATCGAATAGCGCGCTTCGGCGAATATCCTTCGTCGCCGTCGAGCGGCAATGCGTACGCGCGCGCGGCGCTTGAGCGGCTCATGCCGCTGGACCCAGCGACCTGGTTTGCCGCGGCGGAGAAGCCGCTGGTTTTCCTGACGCCGTTTTTCGGCGATGTGGTTTCGATTTGCGCGCCGCTTGGACGTTATCGCATTCACGAAGACAACGACTCGCGCCTCAAGGGGCGGCATCTCGAAGCGCTGCATCGACGCCTCAGCGCGGTGTTCTTCGTGCCGGAGACGATTTGCGCCGTTGCGAAGTCCAAAGGGATCGAACTCGATCCGGAGGTGCTCGGTTCGACTTCGCGCCGAATCAAGTTGCGAATGGCGTCGTTGCGGCTCGATCCGAAGACTCACCCGATCGCGGGCGATACGCGCGCTCAGTTATTGCTGAAAGGATTGAGGGCGTCGATTCGAGAGCCTGATTTGAGTCTCAGGGTGCGCGCCTCGCAGATCGCGTGGTTCACCCTGATGGCCGTCGCGCCGATGGCGGTAGTCAACCGATTGGCCGCGCCCGCGCGCTAGCCGCCGACTCATTTTTCCGGAAGCGCGGAGCCGTTCGTCGCAGCGGCGGCAAGCCGAGGCTTTATCAAGTAGGCGGCGCGATCGTGGAACTGCCGCAATCTCGGAACGAGATTCGTCGATGCGATCCCGGCGAGAAATTCATTTACCGCCCGCGCACATCCTTCCCAGTTGTAGTAATCGTCGACGATGACGATGCCGCCCGGCGCGACGTGCGGGTACAGATTCTCCAGGCAGACGCGGGTCGAATCGTACCAGTCGCCGTCGAGGCGCAGTACTGCGATTTCGGACGGAGGTGTGAAGCGCGGCAAGGTTTCGTTGAACCATCCCTTGACCAGCGAATATGAAGTCGCACCCGACAGCTTCATCGCGGCCGTGGCTTCTTCTTCGGGAGCGCCGCAATTGTTGTAGTAGGTCGGTGAGTCGGTCTTGCTTTGCCACACGATCGCGGCGGTGCCGTCGACGTCTTCTTGCGCCGGCGGAAGTCCCTCGAAGCTGTCGAACAGAAAATAGCGCCGAGTAGGGCCGAGGACCTGCACCATGCCGGCGCTCATGCCGCCGCGCCACACTCCGCACTCGATCACGCAACCTGGAATTGCTTTGTACTCGAAACAAAGCTCCAGGTTGTTGACGTATTTGGCCTCGTGAATCATCGTGTAGGCGCGGAATTTCCTGTAGATTTCTCTGAAGCTTGCGCGCAGTCGCCGCCGTTCCAGCGTGGCCGCGATTACTCCGGGTGAAGGTAGAAGATCCGACAGACTCATAGTCCGCGATCGTATCTAACGGCGGCGATGTTTGCCAATCGTCGGGGAATTGATAGACAGAATACGAACGAAAACGATGCGCAAGAATCTCGCAAACTACTACGCCGAAGACATGTACGAGCCCGACCGCACCCTTGGCTCGGCTCGAGTCGTGGTGCCGATGGTCGTCGCGCTGATTCATCCGGCGAGCGTGCTGGACGTCGGATGCGGCCGCGGCGCATGGCTGAGCGCATTTCGGGAGCAAAGGATCGAGAACGTGATCGGCCTCGACGGCGACTACATCAAGCCAGCGACGCTGAAGATTCCCGCCGATCGATTTCGTCCGACTGACTTGAGCAGCAAGTTCAAGGTTCCCGACGGTCGATTCGATTTGGCTACCTGTCTCGAGGTTGCCGAGCATCTGCCTGCGGCCAATTCGCGCCATCTCGTGCGGCAGCTAACGTCTGCTGCGCCGCTGGTGCTGTTCTCCGCTGCTCCACCGGGCCAGGGAGGCGAAGGACACATCAACTGTCAGCCGCTTTCCTACTGGCGGAAGATTTTCGACGAGTTCGGATTCAGGATGCTCGATCCATTCCGCCCCAGGCTGCGTGAGGATCGGGCGGTCGAGTGGTGGTATCGTCAAAACATGGTCCTGTTCGCGTCGCCAGCCGCGATCGACGCCAATCCTGCGTTGGCGGAATGCGGCGAGGTGCCGGTGGGCCATGAATCCGAATGGGTCCATCGATGGGTGGTCGATTCACTGTCTTCCGGTCCGGCAACGCGGGCGCGACGTTTGACGCAGGGAGTCTTGCGCCGCGCCTCGAAGGCATTGCGGCCGAAGACCTGAAGCCTTTCCCATTTCTTTTCGATCAACGCCGATTGCAGCAGTAGATAGCCATGCCAACGGTTGAGCAAAATTTGTTTTTGTGGGGCAGCGCCGACGGCTGGAAAGACGACGGCGACAAGTGGTCAGAAAAATGGGGCAGCACCGAGCTGGAATGGTCAACCTCGATCTTCCCACGCATCCGGAAATTTCTTCCCGCGCCGACGATTCTCGAAATAGCTCCCGGTTTCGGCCGCTGGACCCAGTTCCTCAAGGGATTCTGCGACCACCTCGTTGCCGTCGACGTCTCCCCGGCATGCATCGAGCGGTGCAAGGAACGTTTCGCATCGGACTCGCACGTGCGCTGCTACGTCAACGACGGCAAGTCGCTGCCGATGGTCGAAGACGCGAGCGTCGACTTCGCGTTCAGCTTCGATTCGCTGGTGCACGTCGAGGCGGACGTAATCGCGGCGTACTTGCGAGAGCTCGGGAAGAAACTGAAGCCGGGCGGCTTCGCGTTTATCCATCACTCGAATTTACGCGCGTACCGCAGCTCAACCTGGCTGCCCAAGGCTATCGGCAATCAGCAGCCGATTGGCGCCGACGGCTCGCAGCCGGGGTCCGCGAAGCATGCTCCAGTTTCGCGAGGCCTGTGGTTTCGACGCCGGCTGCAATCGAAGCTGACGGACTGGGGACTGGTGAACACGTTCGACAATCGCGCTGAATCGATGTGCGCCGAGGTATTCCGCGAAGCTTGCGATTCCGCAGGCCTCGAGTGCAGGTCCCAGGAACTCGTCAACTGGAACCATGGCCCATCGTTGATCGACTGTTTTTCGGTTGTGACGCCGCGCAATGGGCGGCCGGGCAAGCCGCCGCGGCTCACCAGAAATCCTCATTTCATGGCTGAAGCGGAGCGGGCACGCCGCACCGCTGAGCTCTACCGCTCAGCTCGATCGCGAGATTGAATCGGCGCGAGCCAGCGGGCGTCTCCGGCTATTCGTTCGGCACCAGTTCGACGCGGCGATTCTGCGCGCGGCCTTCGTCCGTGTCGTTGGTGGCGACGAAGTTGGTCTTGCCGTACCCGTGCGGAATTAACTGGTCGGACGGAACCCCGGCTCTTACCAGGTACCTCACCACGGCGTTCGAACGCCGGTCGGACAGCAGGAGGTTGTACTCCTCGCTGCCGATCGCGTCGCAGTAGCCATTGACGTAAACCGACATGTTCGGATGGGCCTTAAGCCTTGCAACATCCTCGTCGAGCACGGCCGCGTCACCGGGCCGAATTGCCGACTTGTTGAAATCAAAGTGGATACCGCGCAGCACTTCGCGCTCGGTGGGAGCCGTCCGAGGCGGAGGCGGCGGCGGAACTGGGGCCGGCGGCGGTGGCGGCGCCGGTCCGTCGACTACCTTGAGGACCATCGGCTTCGACCAATAGTCCTGTTCTAGCACCAGGTGCGTCGTCCCCGGAGATTCCTTACGGAAGTAGAAGATCTGTGCGGCCCGCCTGGTCCACGGCTTAAAGTTTCGCCCACGGATCTCGTTCGGGCCTGCGATCAATCTGAGCGGCACGCCGGAGTTCCGGTAGATATACCAGTTGTTGTCGTTGTAGGTCTTAAGCGGAAGCGATACGACCAATTCCTCGCCGACCGCAAGACCAATCGTCTTGCCCGTGTCCTGCAGGTCGACTTCCGTCTTCGGTTGCCACGGCTCGTGCGCCAAGGCGGACGGCGCAGTCGACAGGAATCCCGCAACGATCGCGAACGACGCGAGCAGGAACGACTGGAGTAGCGATCGCTTCAGCATGGTTGGGCGGAACCTCTGGGTAAGAAGACCTACCATACGGATCATCGGGGAAAAAGGCGGATCATTCTGACTCAGTAGAAACAGCTAGTTGGCGCCCCGGCGCCGCAACACTGCCGGAACGGTCCGCAGCAATATCTCGATGTCCTTCCCGAGCGACTGATCACGGATGTACTCGAGGTCGAGCTCGACCCGCTTGCGGTATTCGGCGATCTCGCTGCGGCCGCTGACCTGCCAATGCCCGGTCATTCCGGGCTTGGCGGACATGAACAGAATCGAGGAATCGCCGTATTGAACCGCCTCATGCGGCACGATCGGACGCGGGCCCACAAGGCTCATCTCGCCGATCAGCACGTTGAATAGTTGCGGCAGCTCGTCGAGGCTGGTGGCGCGCAGGAATATTCCAAGCGTCGTCAGCCGCGGATCCTCACCCTTGGGCAGCTTGAAATTGTTCTGCACGTATTTCTCGTACAACGCGGGTGAGTTCTTCAAGACCTGCTCAGCGTCTGATCGCATCGTGCGGAACTTGTACAGGGTAAAGGGTTCGCCGCTGAGGCCGAGCCGCTTCTGCCGAAACAGAGCCGGACCCGCCGACGTCCACCGGACCGCGACCGCGATCGCAGCGATCAGCGGCGAGAGAATTGTTAACAGTATCGACGACAGCACGAAATCAACCGTGCGTTTGACCGCCGATTGAATCGGGCTCAGCTCACCCTTGCTTACCGATAGCACCGGAATGCCGGCGACATCGCCGAGCGACTGGCGGAACAGCCGGGTATCGAGCAGGCTCGGGATGATGTGCACGGACTTGCCTTTCTTGAGCAGCGCCAGGACGCCTTCGGCTCCCGCCGGCGAATCGGCGCCGTCATTCACGCCGATCAGATACACGTCGTCGAAGCGCGCGAGCGATTCCGCATCGAAGTTGTAAGAGAGTTCCGCCACTTTGCCGTTGCCGTGTCCATTGCCGTGGCCGTTGCCGTTGTGACCGGAGACGCGCCTGGTCGGCTGAACGACTACCTCCTGGTAGCCCATCGTATGGGTGGCACTCAGAAGTCCCGCAAAATGCTCGCAGCTCGCCTCGTCGTCGCCGATCACCACCGCGGTCCGCCATCGATGAGCGGATCGTCGCAGGTTGCGCAACAGAAGTGTGGTGCCAAACTGCCGGGCGAAGATGAATGCAGCCGACGCGCCCACGAAATAAGCAATGAACTGACGGCTGACGAATTCAAACTTCAGTGAAAAGACCGCGGTTATCGTGATCAGCGCCCAAGTCAGTAGCGTCCGAGTCAGCCCGCGGGCGAGAAAATTGAGACGTTCGGTGCGATGGGCTCGATAGGTATCAGTGAAAGCGGTCAGCGTGAGCCAACACAGGATGGCTACGACCAAGAGAGATGAATATTGCGATTGAGCTTCGGACGCGCGGCCATGCGGGACTACCAGAATCCGGCCCCAATTTAATGCCAATGCGATTTCGGTCGCCATGAGGTAGCCGACGAAAATGCAAATCGCATCAGCAATTCGCTCGCCGATTGCACGGCTATTTTGCGGATTCAAACATCCCCCGCCGCCGGCATAGTTCCGGCGTCTCCCCTGTCCTTTGCAGCGTTCCCCTAATTCGGCCCTAGAGTCTCAACGACCCACTTTCTTCGTCCCAGCCATCAATTTCTAGCTGTGTTACGACTTTGTTGTCAAACTGCAAACGCTTGAAATTTCGCGCTCAATCTGCCCTGATTTGCACGGTAAATATTGACCATTTGTGATGTTTGACCGCCTTAGAGAAAAGGCAATTGTTCCTTTGGGAACCGAGCGAAAAGTCCCTCACATTGATCAGTCTTGATTGTATGTTTCTAGTACGATGCAGAGCTGATTTTCCGAACGATGCGCCCTTTTTGGCCGCTTCTCCGGTATCGCGGGACTACGTGCGTTCCAGGTATTCAGTGAGAAGCTTGTCGGCGGTATAGACCCAGGCGATTTGGCGCCCGCCAAAAGCGACGGCTGGCAAAGGCTGTCGCACAATCAAGCCGCCAAGAGTTCGGCTAAGCTGCAACTGCGCGGAGAGCGAATCTACTTCGTAGCAGAGATGATGTAATCCGCCCCCGCGCTTCAGAAAGTTCTGCACGGGGGACTTCTCGCCAACCGGCTCGACCAATTCAATCAAAGACTCGTTGGGCGAGGTAATCGATCGCAGGAAGGTGACCCTGACGCCCTGCAAGGGATCGGCGATTATCCTTCCGTCCCATTGCGCGGAGACTGATCGAGCGAACCGGTCCACGATTTTTTCGATCGAAGCGACGACAAACCCAATGTGATGCAGAGCCATCGACTCTCTTCGCCGAAGGTTCAGCCGATCCGGCGGAAGGCAATGTACATCAGCGATCGCGACGCGGTCGCAACCTCGAACCGCATCCTGGTTTCCGCCAGGAACTCATCGAAAGCCCTCAGCTCATTGTTCCGATCGCAGAATTCATCGAAGTAGATGTACGTTCCGACCGAGATGTAATCCTTGAGAGCGTTGAGCACGAACTTGGTCGACGAATACAGATCTGCGTCGATGTTTATAACCAGCTGATCGTGCTGCGGCGGGCGATAGCCCGGAAGAGTCTCTTCAAACCATCCCTTGAAGAACTCCACTCGCGAATCGTCAATCTGGGGCGCTTGTCCGTTGGTCGAGAACAGGCCCTTCTTGAACAGCATGTTCCACGATTCCGGCAGGCCTTCGAAGCTGTCGAAGCCATGGAAGCGTGAGTCAGGATTCCGCAAGCGCTCGCTCCAGTACCGGATCGATCGTCCCTGCCACACGCCGAATTCCAGGTAGAGAATCGGCTGGTCGCGCAGCGCGTTGATAAGTTGGTCGTAGACGTTGGCCCGCGACTCGACGCGCTTGGGAACGACGATGCCCTCGCTCTTCAGCCACCGGCCGGTCTCCAGGTAGCTGATCGAAGCATCCAGCGTATGGATAATTTCTTTGGATAAAATCGGGCCGATGCGGGTCGCCAGATCCTTCACGGCGCGAAGGCGTTCACCCCACCCGATCCCTGCCGCCGCGTCGCCGTTGCCGCTGCTATCTTCGGGTCCGTTCACAGTGCAGATTCCATAGCAGGTTGGACTTCTCGCGGGCGGGTAACGCTGCGTATCGCGACTCGAATCCGTCGGGGTCGATTAGCTCGCCGGTCTCGATGTGATGGATGATGAATCCGGCTTTTTTGAAGGCCAGCAGAAATTCCAGCGGGTCGCCGCCCGACTTCCTGAGAACCACCGGATCGAATTCAGTGATGACGTGACCGCAGGTCGAGAGTATTCGCGGCATGCTCGCCAACGCGCGCCATTCGCTGCCCTCGATATCCATCTTGATCAGCGAAACTTTGATGCCGGGAGGCAATTCGTCGTCGAGTCGCACACATTCGACCTCGATACCGTCGCGATTGCCAGTACGTTCATATCCCAGCGAGGTCAGCGGTCCATTGGGAAAAAGAGTTGCAGTCCCGGGTTCATGGCTGACCGCCTTCGGAATGACTTTCACGTTACGAAGTTTGTTCAATTCCAGCGAGCGGTAGAGCCTTTCGCGGTTCGCGGGCTCGGGTTCGAAAGCGTAGACGCAGCCACTTTCGCCCACCAACCCGGACAACAGGCAAGCGTGATAGCCGTTTTCGGCGCCGATGTCGACCACCACCTCGCCGGGCTTAACGACGCGTTTCATCAACGCGACGATCTCGGGCTCCCACGCGGGTTCATCGGCGCTGAAGGCGACTCTCGGATCGAAGCATGAGTCGTACGGATCGATTGCCAGCTTGTACCCGTTGGTCTCGATCACATCGGAGACGAGTCGGCGCCGCAGGAAGCCTCTGACCCCGCGGTAAAGCGGCGTTCCGTAGAGCCTCCCGTTGGTGAGTCGTTTGCCGAACCGGTAAGCGAGGCGATAGGCGAATCCAGACATATAATTCCCCTACTACAGCAGGTTTCCGGCCGACTCGCTAATCATCATCAGGCTTTCGTTGACCTCGAGATCTGCGATGTCGTTGGGACTGACTATTTATCATGGCTCATCGCCAATAGAATATCTTGCGGTTTCATTTTTCAGAAGGTAATTGGCTGTGGTGCCGGCAAACGTGAGTTCGAACACCAAACCCCCGTGGAAGGGCGGCGAAAAAGCGTATCGCGCATCGGGCGCGCGCTCGAATATGCAACGACAGCGTGCGAAGTTTTTGTCGTTTTTCGTTCCGTGGATCCCAAGCTGGCGGATGCGGCTGTGGCTCTACCGCGCAATAGGTATCAACATCACCGGACAGGGCAACTACATCGGGCGCGAGTGCTATCTCGATACGGAATATCCGGAGCTGATAACCATCGAGCCGGGGAGCAAACTCTCGCCCCGAGTGATCATTTTCTGCCACTCCAGCAACAGCGATTTGCTCAGACCGGTAAAGCTTGGCGCGGATTCCTGGGTGGGTGCGGGTGCGATTATTGGTCCCGGTGTGACTGTCGGTGCTGGTGCAATAGTCGCGGCTGGCGCGGCGGTGTTCGCGAACGTCCCCGCCGGAGCGATCGTCATTGGATCGCCGGCACGGATTGTCGGCAAGGTTAAAGCGCAGGCTCAGCCTGACCCCGCCAACACCCGCGCCCTGCCTTGAAATTATCGATGCCGGACCGCAACCAATTTATCAGTGCGATCGAGAGACGCGAGCACCTGCGCGCGCTCGGCCTGATGCGCCAGTTGTTCAACGAGGCGCCGACGCTGGCCAGCGCGCAATTTGTATTGAAGCAAGCAGCGCCGATACGTGAACATCTGGCGCTGGTTCCGTGTCGTCTTGCAATCCTGCGCTCATTCACGGTCGAGCCGGTGGTTCCGATCCTCCGCGCGCTCGCACTGTTCCACGGGATCGATTTGATCGTACACGTCGGCGATTTCAACGCGTACAACACGGAATTGCTCGACCCGCAGAGCAGCTTTTATGGATTCAATCCCGATGTCGTGATCCTGGCGACCCAGACTCGCGACGTTTTGCCCGAGCTGTGGAATGATTCCGCCGCAACCGAAGACTGCGAAGCTTTGGCCGCGCGTGCCGCCTCGAACATCGAACATCTGATCGATTCGCTGCGCTCCCGCAGCAAAGCGCATCTGATCCTGAATACCCTGGAAATGCCGAATTTCCCGAATGCGGGCATCCTGGACAGCCAGCGAAATACCGGACAGAGCGAGGCGATTCGCAACGTCAATCGGCGGCTCCGGGAGACGGCCGCCAAACACCTCGGAGTTTACGTACTCGATTATGACGCTTTGATCGCGCGGTTCGGACGGCTCAACTGGGGCGACGAAGCAAAGTGGCTGACCATGCGCATGCCTCTCGGCGCCGACTCCTTTGTTCACTTGGCGCGCGAGTACATTCGTTTTCTCTTGCCGCTATGCGGGCGCACATGCAAGGCGCTCGTGATCGATCTCGACAATACGATTTGGGGCGGAGTCATCGGCGAAGACGGTCTCGACGGCATCAAGCTGGGCGCAGAGTATCCCGGGAATGCGTACCTTGAGGTCCAGCGCGCGATCCTGGACCTGCATCGCCGTGGTATCATTCTCGCGATATGCAGCAAAAATAATCCCGAAGACGCGCTGGAAGTATTCAACCAGCATGATGCGATGCTGCTGCGAATCGATCACTTCGCCGCAACGCGAATCAACTGGAAGAGCAAGCCGGAAAATATCCGGGAGCTCGCGACCGAGCTGAACATCGGGATCGACGCCCTCGCGTTTCTCGACGACAACCCGCTCGAACGCGAAGAAGTGCGGATGCTGCTCCCCGAGGTTCATGTAATCGATCTACCCGCCGGTCCCGCGCATTTCGCCGCTGCCTTGCGCAGTACGCCGGTCTTCGAACGCCTGGCGCTATCCAACGAGGATCGCGATCGCGGCGCTTACTACCAGGCGGAGCGGCAGCGTGCGCAGTTGCAGGCCACCGGCGTCGCGCTCGACGACTACTATCGATCGCTCGGGATGGTTGTCGAAATCGGTGCGGTTAGTTCGCGGACGATCGCGCGCGTCGCGCAACTCACGCAGAAGACCAATCAATTCAACCTGACGACGCGCCGATATAGTGAGCACGAAATCGCCAGCAAGGCGGCCGACGCACGCTGGCGCGTCGACGCTCTGACGGCGTCCGATCGGTTCGGCGATTACGGATTGGTTGGCGTCGCGATTACGAATCAAATCGACGATGTCTGCGAGATCGACAGCTTCCTGCTAAGCTGCCGGGTAATCGGACGCTCGGTGGAAACCGCCCTGCTCTCTTACCTGGCGCGCGAAGCGGCGTCCGGCGGTATGCGATCGATCAGAGGATGGTATCTGCCAACTCGAAAGAATGCCCCATCGAAGGATTTCTACCCGAAGCACGGTTTCAAGATGATAAATGAAAACGATGGCAAGATGCTGTTCGAACACGATCTGAGTAAAGAAATCGGCTGGCCCGATTGGATCGAGCTACGAACCGAGAGCGAACCGCGATGACCAACGACGCAATCCTCGAAAAAGTGCGCGCCATCGTAGCCGGGGTCAGCGAGGTCGAAGTCGCGCGCGTCACCCTGGAATCTTCGCCCACCAACCTCGAAGAATGGGATTCGCTCGCGCAGGTGAACATCGTACTCAGTCTCGAACAGGAGTTTGGTCACCAATTCTCGCCCGAGCAGATCGAGCGCATGGTCAGCGTCGAAAAAATCATCGAGGTCCTCACTGCGCGCGCAGCATAGGCTTGCGGTACACCCCGAGTATCACGCTGGCGGCGAAGCGCGATGCGCCCATCCGGATCAACAAGCGGCTCGCGGCAAGTTCGACCGCGGATAGCGGCGCGATGAAATAAAATAAGGGGCGCGCGGGGACCAACAGCACTTTCTCGCTCGAGAGCCCGGCCTGTCGCGCGACTGCGGTGAGGTCGTCGTATGTGTTGGCGCGGTAGTAGGTCGGAAATACGTCTTCTTCTTCGCGAAAATCCATGAAGCGAATCATCTTCATGATGAATGATTTGGGCAGAACGCGGCGTCCCGCCTGCACGATGTGCGCCGCGTAGCTCGACACGTTGGGCGTGTGAATGATCACGCGGCCGCCCGGAGCCAGCACGCGCGCAAACTCCGTCAATACCTCGCGCGGATTCTCGAGGTGCTCGGCAACATTATTCAGCGTAATCAGATCGATTGATCCATCGCGAAACGGAAGATGGTCAAGTGTGGCGCCGACGCCTGCGCGAATGGTGCGATGCTTCGCGATTGCGTCAACCGCAAGATCGCAGCACACGGCCAGCCTGACGCGCTGCACCATCGCGAGCTCGAGTTCAGAGGTCGAGGTCTCCAGGATCTTGTGACCCCCGCCCGCATCGAGCCATCGCGTTTGCGGCGTCAGCGCCTCGTCGATCAACCGCGCATAGGTGAGCTGCGTGTATTCGCGCTCCGGATGAATCCGGTCTTTGAGCCAATAGTACGAACCGCGGCCAAGGTATCGATCCAGCGACTTCAACATGTCGCCCAAGAAGATAGCCCCGTCGATGGCGCCGCGCGATGCTTGCAGAGGTTTCCATCGAATGCGAAAGTGGCTCTACGGGAATGAGTTTCAAAGGTGCAGCCAAATCGGTGCTCCCACCGTCCCTCGCCAACCGCATCCGGGTGGCGGGCTACCGTTGGGCGCTCCGTCGATTCCGGCCTTACCAGGTGCGCCGCTCGCGCTCGGGCCATCAGTTCGACTTGTGGATTTCGGATCCGACGGCAAAGAGCTGGTACGATCGCGATTCGGTTGAAATCCCGCTCGAAATGACTTTTCTTGCGCAGCATCGCTTGCGTCCCGGAGCGACTGTTTTCGATTGCGGCGCGTTTCAATGTCTCATCGCGATGATCCTCGCGAAATTTGTCGGCGCAAACGGAAAAGTAGTCGCCGTCGAAGCCAATCCGCACAATTACGAGGCCGCAATTCGAAATTGCCGGCTGAACGACGCCGCCAACGTCGAAGTGATCAACGCGGCCGTCTCCGACAACTCCGATCCGGTTGAATTCAACTGCCGCGCGAACGGACAGGTCGATGACGGCAGCGGCGCGTGGGGCAAAATTGCGGTCCCCAGCATCAGCGTCGACGAGCTCACCCGCCGATTCGGCCCGCCGAACGTTCTCTTCATCGATGTCGAGGGCTTCGAATCGAAAGCGATCAAGGGTGCGGCCGATACGCTCTCGCGCCATCGCCCGGATTGTTTTTTTGAAATGCATGTCGGATGCGGACTCGAAAAATTCGGCGGCTCGGTGAAATCGATAACCGATCCCCTACGCGCGCTTGGCTATCATCTCTGGATGAACGGTCCCGGTCTCGACACTTTCATTCCATTCTCTGAAGGCGCGGCGCTCGTCCAGGAGCGATTCTTCCTCATCGCAACTACCGCATCCTAGTCTGTGATAGTATTTCAAAGTATACATCGGCCTTTCATGGTTCGACTGACTAGTCGAGTGGCTATTGTATTTCTGGTCATCAGCCTCCCGATCATCGCGACGATTCGTTCCGCATACGGCAATGAAATCGCGACTGGAGGCCTCGATGCGCCGGAGACGGGCTACACTTTAGGGCCGAATCTATTGATCAACGGCGATCTGCGCTCTGGTCTTCAAGGATGGACGCTCAACCCGGGCTGTTTCAGCCTCGACGGCAGTGGCGATAACGCCAGCCTGAAGTTGCAGGAGCCGTGCGCGGAGCCGTATCCGTCGGCGAAAAATAATTTCAAGTGCCCGCCGGGCCTGTACACGATCTCAGCCGAGATAAAAACGCAGACCAATATCACCGTGCTAAAGCGGCTCGGCGGTACCCAAATCAAGTTGCTGGCTGTCCCTGCAAAAAAATGGGCGATGACCAAGGTGCTGGTGGGCACGAACGACTGGTCGCCCGTGATGAAAGCGCATGCAGCGGTCGCCGATGGCAGCGTTGGCATCTTCAGCGCGAACACCGTGGGTCCGATGGCCGGAACATCATGGTTCAGAAAACTTTTCCTGGGCCGGGAGATTCCGCCGCCGCTGCAAACCTATCTGCTCTATCCAAACTATCGGGGGATGATGTTCAGCGACCAAAGCCAGGTCGCGCGCGTCGCCATCGACGTTAAGCCGTCCGCGGATACGAACATGGCGCAGCTTCACGTCGCGATCGAAGTGACCGATTCATCGGGGAAGGTGCTGTCGACCAATCGGATTTCGCCGCCGGCCAATGGATCGACAGTCGCAACCGTCGATATGGGGAGCCTGCCGCCAGGTCAGTATCGACTGCAAGGATATCTGGAAGAATCCGGCGGCAAGAAGATCTTCACGCCTTCGTCCTACACGATCGTAAAGGTCAGCAGCGAGACCCGCGCCAAGCTGAAGGCGTGGATCGATCCGGACAATATCATTCACATGGGCGGCCGCCCGCGATTTGTGATCGGCCTCTACGATACGACCGGCTTCGGGCTGAAACCCGACTCCTACGCTCCCCGATTGACGGCGATCGCCAAGGCGCCGATCAATATGATGATCAACTACTATATCGCCAACGGCCGCGCCGACGTGATCCATCCTTACACACAGGCGATGGAGCCGTTCGGCATCTTCTACCTTGCGACGGTTAGCGCGTTTTTTCCCGAGATGCGCGCATATCCCAAGTGGGCGGCGGCGGGAAACGTCGGCGCCGACGATGTGATGACTCAATATGCCAAGGGACTTGCAGACGACTCGCGCGTCGTCGGCTACTACACCTGTGACGAGTGCGCCGCCGAAAGACAGCCGCGGACGTTCCATCAATACAGCCTGATCAAAAAATACGACCCCGGCAGCATCGCGTTCGCGGTGGAAAATTTCCCGAACGAGTACCAGTTCTGGCGCGACACCGTCGACGTCCTCGGCGTCGACCCGTACGTTCTCGGCACCCATTTCCCCGAGAGCTACGTCGGCGATGCGACTCGCAACGTAATCGGCGCGGTTCATAACGCGCGGCCAGTATGGACGGTGATCCAGTTTTTCTGGCTGAATTGGACGTCGCACTTCCCCACCGAGCAGGAAGTACACGACATGAGCTGGATGGCAATCACCGAAGGCGCGCGCGGAGTCTTCTATTGGTCTTACGGACTGCGCGGACTCGACTGGGGCAAGCGCGATCCGGTCCTGCGACAGCAGCGATACGATGAGCTGGTCAACGTGACCAAAGGAATCAGCGCGCTCGAACCGGTGCTGCTCGCGCCGGATAGCCAGGTCCTTTCGGCAAATTCGGCTACCGGCACGATCATTACCAAGGAAAAGAATATGAGTGGCGGGAGCCGCTATCTTATTTCGTACAATCATAGCGACGGCACCGTGACGGCGAGCTTCACGCTTCAGCGTCCCGCTCATGCGGTATCCGTTGTCGGTGGCGAGAATCGTTCGATCACTCCCGACCAGGGCGGCTCGCAGTTCAAGGACACCTACGCACCATTTCAAGCTCACGTTTACAAAATAGACTGACCATGGTTTGCCGTTTTAACTTCTCATCACCTCTGCGCTATCCTTTCTGGTTGGCCGAAGACTCAAATGACTGACAGAAAAGCATTGCGAATGCCGAGTTTTGTTCACGTGGGACCGCCTCGCACGGGCACCACATGGCTGCACGAGGTGATGCTGGGACACATCGGGTTACCGAGTGAGAAGGAAACGCGATTCTTCGACGTTCGCTACGATCGCGGAGCCAAATGGTACAGCGATCTGTTTGGCGACTACCCGTCAGATGTTCCCGGCGGCGAGATAGGTCCCACCTATTTCTCGAATGCCATCTCGCGGCAACGGATCAAGCACGACATTCCCGATTGCAAAATAATCGTCACCTTTCGCGAGCCGGCCGCGAGACTGTATTCGCTCTATCGGCTGCTGCGATCGGAGCGCCGCCCGGTGAACGACACCTTCGACGGGTATTGGCGGTTCCAGATCAATTGCGGCGCCGATCTTTGCAGCTACGCGACGCATCTCAAGCGATGGCAGGAGACGTTCGGAAAGTCGCGGGTGCTGGTGCTGTTCTATGAGGATCTGAGCTTGAATCCGCAGGGTTACCTGGACAGGGTTTGCGATTTTGTCGGAGCGCGCCGCATCGCGCTCGATCGCTCCAGGGTCGGCGGCGCAAAAGTCTATTCCGCTCCCGGCGCCGCCCGCTCCAACCCGATTGCGCATCTCACGGTCGAGACGATCGATTGGCTCTCTCGTCACGGCGCGCGGCCGCTGATCCAACTCGGCCAGCGGACGGCGTTATGGAAAATCATGCGGCGCCCGTTCGTTGAGTACTTTCCACCGCTGAGCGATGAATCGGCAGACGAGATCCGCGCGATGATGCTGCCCGAGACCGAGGAGCTCGAACATCTCACCGGCAGAGACCTGTCGCGCTGGAAGGACGTCGCGCATCGCAAGCTCGACCATGACACCGCAGATATACGAACGGCCGCCCGCTAGCTGCCGATGGATGCGGCAGAGCTCGAGCCCCTTGTCAGCGTCATTATCGACAATTTCAACTATGCGCGGTTCATCTGCGCGGCGATCGACAGCGCGCTCGCGCAGACTTACGCGCCGATCGAAGTAATAGTCGTCGACGATGGTTCAACCGACAACTCGCGCGACGTGATTTCGAGCTACGGCAGCCGGGTATCCGCGGTCTTCAAAAGCAATGGCGGCCATGCATCGGCATTCAACGCCGGCTTTCGCGCCAGCCGTGGAAGCATCGTGATATTCCTCGACGCCGACGACGCTCTGCTGCCGAGCGCGGTCGAGGAAGTCGTGCGCGCGTGGCATCCGGGAACTGCAAAGGCGCAATTCGTCCTCGCCCACGTCGACGCCGACGGGCACGCGCTCGGAGCAATCGTTCCATTTTCACCGGGGCAGATGCTTGACGGCGATATTCGCGCGTCGATACTCGACGCGGGCGGCTACGTCGGCGTCCCGACCAGCGGCAACGCGTTCGCGCGAACGGTGCTCGACCGTCTCCTGCCGTTGTCCGAGTCGCAGTGGCGTCAGGCCGCCGACACTTCGCTCGAAATCATCGCGCCGTTTCTGGGCGACGTCATTTCGCTCAGGAAAACTCTCGGCTGCTATCGGGTTCATGAGGCCAATCACGGAATGCTGGGCGACGATCTCGATCCGCGGAAGCTTCGCGTCAAGATCATTATCGACCTGCAGCGTGAATGGGCGCTGTCCGAATTCGCTAGCCGCTCGGGGTTCACGATCCCATGCGATTGGGCCGCGCGCGAACCGGCCCATTTGAAATATCGGCTGGCCTCTTTGCGCATCGACCCTGCTCATCACCCGCTGCTGGACGATCGGCCGACACGCCTGATGCTGATGGGCCTGAAATCCACGTGGCGCAATGCGGGATACAATCTAAAGAGCAAAGTCTTTCACACGGTCTGGTTTCCGCTCGCGGCGCTGCTGCCGCAAGCCGCCGCGGTGAAGATAGTTCGTTTCGGACTACTGCCCGGCCGACGGCCTGCGAAAATTCCGGCGGCCTCCGCCGAGCAACTGCTTAGCGATTCCTAGTCGATCCTGGTTGAGCCAGGGCGTCGCGGTAAATGCCCTCATACTGCGTCGCGACCGACGCCCATGAGTTCTCCGCCTCGACTTTGCGCCTTGCCTCGCGCGAGAGCGATTCACGTAGCGCGGGCTCATCCAGCAGCCGGACGAGGGACTCGATGAACTTTGCGTCGTCATCCGGGATCATCGCGTGGCGACCGTCGATCAACGGCGTGCCGGAGAGACTACGCGAGGTCGCGACGATCGGCGCCCCGCACGCCATCGCCTCGAGAATCTTGTTCTTCACACCGAGTCCGAATCTGAGTGGACTGGCGTAAATGGAGGCGCTCCAGATCCAGGGCCTGATATCTGCGACCGTCCCGGTGACATGGACTCCGGGGGTATTCGCCAAATTCCGAACCCGTTGCGACGGATCCGCACCCACGATCCAGAATGACGCATCGGGAATCCGGCTTCTGATCGACGGCATGATATCGCGGACGAAATGTTCGGCCGCGTCTTCATTGGGCGGCCAGCTCATATTGCCGGTGAAGACGATTCTCCCCGTCTCTGGCACCGGCCGATACGCGAAATACTCGAGATCAACGCCATTTGGTATCACGGCGATTCGTTCCGCGCTGGTCGCTCCCGACAGCGCCTCTGCGTCCGACGGCGAGGTGACGACGACGCGGCCGGCGTATCGAAACCAGCGGCGCTCCTGATGCCGCGCGAGAAGCGAGAAAAGCCTGAGACGAAATCGCGCCGTAGCCCGCGCGGAGTACTGGGCAAACTCACGATAGCGGAGCGCCTTCGAGTCATGAACGCAGAGTACCGCCGGCGGCCAGCCTACGCTCGAATGAACCAGCGCTGCCAATCCTCCGCCTTCGAGATGGAGCAGGTCGGGCTCTACTCTCGCTACCGCATCGCGGACGAAGCGCACCAGTAACGGATCCACTGCGCCGGTCAGCGCGCGCAATCTGGCGCGGCCTCCGTGATGGGTGCGAAAAATCGAGACCGACTTGCAATAGGCGCGCGGCCACCCAGATTGCTTCTCACTTCCTTCGCCGGAGAGCGCAACCAGGTGTATTTCGTGGCGCTGGTAGAGGCTGCGAATCAGGTTCGCGGGTATCAGGCGGAAGCCGTCATGACTCGGCAGACACGGGATCATCTCCGAGACGAGCAGAATCTTCATCCGGTGCGCAGACGTGGCATCAGGATGACCGGCTTCGCACTCTCGGTCCCGGCAGCGGGCACGGTTTTCTTGCTCTTCGCCGCTGCATACATTGCGATCGTGTACAAATTGGGCGTGAGCGAGATGAATACCCAGACCTCTTTTATGTATTGCGCGGTCAGAAAAAACTCAGCCACCATGATGCCGATCAATCCGACCTGAAAAGCGAGTGCTAGCGCTGCGGTGGCATCGGGCACACCCGGTGTCTTCTCCGCCTTTCGGCAAGAAGCCAGGGTCACCCCCAGGATTGCCAGATACAGAGCTAGCGTGAGAATTCCGCCCTCCGCGCCCAACTGCACGTAGGTGTTGTGCGCAATGTGAGGATGCGCCTCGAGGCTGATCAGCAACGGGTTGTATTGAAATTCCGACGGTTGGAACTGTCCCAACCCGACCCCAAACACCGGATGCGCCTCCATCATCAGGACTCCGGCTCGCGCCAACTCGACCCGCGCTCGCGTCGAGACCTCCGCGCCAGTCTCCGCCTGTCCTTGAATCTGAATCTGCTGGATTCGTTTGATCATCATTTCGGGACCGATCGCGAACATGACGGCGACCGCAAGCGTGAATCCGACCACCAGGCGCATCTTATGCTGGGAATTCATCCACGCTAGCGCCGCCATTACGATTAGTGCGAGCAGACCTCCTCGCGATTGCGAAACGAACACCGCGAACGCGAGGATCGGGGTGCAAATTCGTCCGACCCATTTCCACAAATTGCGCTCCTCGTAACTCGCCAGCCAGATCGCGAGCGGGACGGTCATGACCAGTGACAGCGCCTCGTAGTTGGGGTCCGCGGATGGGCCAAGCGGTCGCGGCCAGTGATAAATGTAGTACTGCTTGTATAGCCAGGTGCTCGCAAACGTTTCCACCAGTACGATCACGCGAATTGTGTTTTGCAACCTGTTTTGAGTGCTGATCAGCATACTCGTCGCGAACAGCAGGATCGCGAACGATAACAGCGTCGAAGCGTCGGTGGTCGGAAAACTCAACGACGACAGCGTAGTCCCGAGAACCTGGAACAACGCAAAAGCAGCAAACAGCACAAGCGTTCCCGCGCCCGGCCGTGGTGCCGCATCGCGCGGCCGCGGGGCCAATATGGTTGCGGCGACCAGAAAAATTCCCACCACCTTGATCGGAGTGATCGGGAACGGCCCGACGTGGAACAGCTGGGCGCCCAGAATCGGATGTTCCTGAAACGGAACCAGGAACAGGAATAAGTAGTATAGGATCACGGCGATTTTACAGAATTCTCTCGCGAAGATGCCGCTGGACTCTGCCGAATAGCGGCACCCGTTCAGACCTGATCTCGCGCAGATGCCTCAGTGAGTCGTCATCCAGGTTGGAGCGGTCCATTCGCCGTAACCCACGCACGCCGTCTATGCATCCCCGGAGATACGCCGGTAGCTGCATCGCGCGCAACGAAAAAAATCCCATGCGCGGAAGATAAGCCAGCACCTGCAATGTGGCCGTCATCGGCGGGAAAGATCTATACGAAACCCAAATCCCGTTTCGAGTGTAGTAATAATACACACGCCAATCGGGACGATGCTCGATTGCGGCGTGATGCGTGGTCGACACGCGCGGCGTATGCACGACGCGGTAGCCGGCGCCTATCAGTCGATAGCCGAGGTCCACGCCCTCATGCCCTAGAAAAAATTCGGCCGGGTAGCCGCCGACCGACAAAAACTTCTCGCGGCTGAGCGCCGATGCTCCCTCCAGAATGAAGTGAGTCTCGAATTCCCGTGCTGCGTGCGAGATCGGCCGCGGGTGACACCAGTCGCGCTCCAGCACTTTGCCATCGACGCCGATGACAGTGAAGTTCAGGCAGGCCAGCCGCGGATCACGCGAAAATGCGTTTTCAACTTCCGCGACGCAATTCGGGCTGGACAGTTCCACGTCGTCGTCAATCGTGATCACGATGGGAGTTGAGGCCGCGCGCAAGCCGATGTTGCGGCCCTCGCATCCGGCGTTGGTGTCCGCCGCGATGTAGCGCACCGCTGGAAATTCGGCCGCGAGAAGCGCCTTCAGTT
>PMOH01000311.1:1818-5679 GCA_003161515.1 Deltaproteobacteria bacterium | reverse complement strand
CGCGCGATGTGCGCGAGCGCTTCGGGGTCGAGCCGTCGGCGTTGGTCGATATCCAGGCGCTTACCGGCGACACCATCGACAATATCAAAGGCGTGCCGGGGGTTGGTGAGAAGACGGCGTCGGCGCTGATCCAGAAATTCGGCGGGATCAAGCAACTGTACGAGAACCTCGATCGGATCGAAGAGTCGGGTATTCGCGGCGCTAAGAAAATCGGAGGCCTGCTGGCCGAACATCGAGCGGCGGTAGACCTCGCGCGGAAATTGGTTCGCATCGAGACCGATATGCCGCTGAAAGTAGAGCCTGACGAATTTGCGTGGCATGGAGTCGATGAGAAGTTGGCCGCCGAGCTGCTGCGCGAGTTGGAGTTTAATTCGATCATTCGCGAGATCTCGCCGTCGCAAGCGGAACTGCCGGGACTGCATTCAACTGCGAAGCCGGCGGCGAGCGTCAGCGGGAAGGATCTCGCAGACGCGCTCAAGGCTCTCACCGATGCGCCGCGAATCGCAGTTGATCTCATCGCTAACGAGACCGGTCAAGACACGTTGCAGATCGCGAGCGCCGATCAGACAGTCGTCGTCGAGCATGACGAGATCGCAAGCGCGGCATCCTTGCTCAGCTCGGCGCAGCTCAAGTCGGTCCACGATCTCAAGCACCAGATCGAAGCGTTCGCGCGGCATGGAATTGCGCTGAAGGGCGTCGAGTTCGACACGATGCTCGCGGGCTTTCTGATCAATTCTGGACAGGGAGAGCCGTCGCTCACCCAGCTTTATCATGAGTATCTTGCGCCGCTCGGCGCGAGCACTCCGCCGGGCACGAATGCTGACCTGATCAGAAATCTTCGCGAGGCGCTGGCGGCGCGTCTGGAAGCCGACGGGCTTACTTCGATGTACAACGAGATCGAAATGCCGATCGCGCCGATACTGGCCGAGATGGAAACTGCCGGGATCGGAATCGACGGCGATGCGCTCAAAATCATCTCGAAGGAATTTGCCGAAGAGATGAGCCGGCTCGAACGCGAGTGTTACGAGCTGGCGGGCCGCGAGTTCAATCTCAACTCGCCCATCCAGTTGCGCGAGGTTCTGTTTACTCATCTGAAGTTGTCGGCCAAGGGGTTGAAAAAAACCAAGAGTGGATTTTCGACCGACGCCGACACACTCGAGAAACTCGCCGCGGTGCATCCGATGCCGCGCAAACTGATCGAGTACCGCACGGTCTCGAAATTAAAATCCACTTATGCCGACGCGCTGTCCGAGGTGATTCGTTCAGGCACCGGCCGAATCCACACGACCTGGCATCAGGCGCTGGTGCCGACCGGACGCGTCAGCTCGAGCGACCCGAACCTGCAGAATATCCCGACTCGCAGTGTCGAGGGCCGCCGGATTCGCCGGGCGTTCGTGCCGAAGCCGGGATGCGTCTTCGTGTCGGCGGATTATTCGCAAATCGATCTGCGCGTGATGGCTCATCTGTCGGGCGACAAGACGCTGGTCGAGGCGTTCACCACCGGCGAGGATATTCACATCCGCACCGCGACCGAAGTGTTGGGAGTCACGCCCGACAAGGTCAATGCCGAGGCGCGGCGGCAGGCCAAGGTGATAAACTTCGGGATTATTTACGGGATGGGGTCGCAGCGGCTGGCGGGCGAGCTCGGGATTGCGCTCGCGGAAGCCTCGGACTACATCAAGCGCTACTTCGAGCGGCTGCCGGGCGTGCGCGCATGGCTCGACGACACGGTGCGCATCGCGCGGACGACTGGATACGTAAGCACGATGTACGGGCGGCGGCGTTATCTGCCAGAGCTGAACGCGCAGCCAGGAGGCGCGAGGGCGCAAGCAGAGCGAATCGCTATCAACACCCCAATCCAGGGCACGGCGGCAGACCTGATAAAACTCGCTATGATACGGCTGGACAGGGTGCTAAAAGAGCGCGGCCTCGGCGCGCGGATGATTTTGCAAGTGCATGACGAACTACTGCTGGAAGCGCCCGAAAATGAATGGGAAGAGGCGGCAAAACTGGCAAAACGCGAAATGGAGGGAGTAGCCGAGCTTAAAATTCCGCTCAAAGTTGAGCTGAAATCCGGTCCGAACTGGGCCGAGATGAGCGCCGCTGGATGAACACTTCGCTGAATTTAGTCGCCCGCGCTAGCGTCTACTCAAGTTGAGAACACCAGGCCGCCACGACGGTGATGAAGCCGAACTTATCGAACGCTCGAGCAGGGGCGATTCGGAGGCATTCGGCGTTTTGGTGGAACGATACCAGCGGCGAGTAGTCGGCGTCGCGCTGGCGGTGGTGCACAATCAGGATGACGCGATTGAACTGGCGCAAGAAACTTTTGTCCGCGCCTATGAAAACCTATCGAAGTTCGAATCCCGCTCGAGCTTTTCAACCTGGCTATATCGAATCGCGGCCAACCTCGCGATCGATTTCTGGCGCCGCGAGGGACGCCACGTTGTGCTTCACGGTGAAGATGCTGAGACGGAAATCAGCAAGTTGCCGACGACCGCAGGAGATTCGTTCAAGGAAGTCAGTCGTAGTGAACTCTCGGCGCGGCTGAAGCAAGCGCTGGAGGAGTTGACGCCAGAACATCGCGCAGTGATACTGCTACGCGAAGTCGAGGGAATGTCGTACGACGAAATTAGCGACGTTTTGCAGTGCCCTAGAGGAACGGTCATGAGCAGGTTGCACTATGCACGCACGCACCTGCGTAACATTTTAAAGGACGTGGGCGGGGACTGAGCGACTTTATGGCTGAATGCGGCGAAATTAGCATGATGCTCGGCGCGTTCGAGGACTCCGAACTCGAACCCAACGAGATGCAGGAAGTCGCGTTTCATCTGGCGCGATGCGAATCGTGCACGGGCGTTCTTGCGGATTACTCGACGATTGGACGAGACCTCAGATCGATCACGGCCGTGCCATCGCTGGCCGGTTTCTCGAACGCGGTGATCGCGCGGGTTGATCGTCTGCCACAGCCGGTGCTGATCAGGATCGAACGTTTCCTGCGGCGCCAGTTGGACAGTGTCGGCGCAGGCGTCGCGTGGGGTGGTGCCGTAGTGGTGGCCGCCATCATGACGATAGTTCTGATGACGCCGTATGCCCGGCAAATCGCCAATCGTGGGTCGGCGCCGACGATGGTCGCCAGTTCGGATCGTGGCCATGCGGCGGCAAGCGATCAGTCGGCGAATGCGGCGGCCAATGAGCCGACGATGGCGGACAACGATTCTCACGCCGACATTTCGCGCCTCGAATCGGAGAACCACTCGGTTGCAGTTTGGAGCGAGCCTCGCAGGGACACGACGGTCATCTGGTTACCGGATCAGCCTTAGGTCGCTATGACGCTGCGCCCCGGTAGGCTCACCTTCCTCATCATTGCGATCACGACCTTCGGAACGCAGGGTCTCCCATACGCACAGGCGGCGCCGAAGCAGGTCTACGTTTACGTCGACTCCGTCATGGCGGCGGATACCAACGAAGGCACCGATCCGCGGCTCGGCGGGATGGACAAGAAGCTGCGCGGGCTGTTCGGATTTTCGACTTACAGCCTGATCGGTCACAACGAAGGGCAGACCGATTGCGGCAAGATGATCGCGTTCACGCTGCCGGGCGGAAAAATTCTCCACGTGCAGCCGCGCGCGATCGACGCCGACATGATCGCAATGGAGATCGTGCTGTTCGACGGAACGCGTCCGATGATGACCACCGACTTGAAGCTCAAGAATAACGGGACGCTGATCGTCGGCGGCCCGCGCTACGAGCAGGGGATGATGATCATCTCGATTGGCGCGAGCACCAGCGGAACGCCACCGATGCAGGCGCAATCCAGCCCGGCCGAAGCAACTACTCGCTAAAACTTCACAGCGGATC
>PMOH01000311.1:0-1792 GCA_003161515.1 Deltaproteobacteria bacterium | reverse complement strand
CGCGCGGGTGAGCCGTATTTTTTATTATCCATCACCGCGATCAGACGCTCGGGCGCGACGATGAGCCCGGTCTCCTCGCGCGCTTCCTTCGCGACGTTCTCGGCGGGCGAAATGCCGACGTCGCAGAAGCCGGTGGGATACCACCACTTGCCGGTCAGCCGCTGAATCATGAGAATTTCGTCGCGGTCGTTGAACGCGATCACGCCGCATCCCACCGCCGCGGTGACATATCCTTCGTAACCGGCAATCACCTGATCGCGCCATTGGCGGCGCAGCGTTTCCGCATCGTCGTCGCTCGCGCCGGAGACGACGGAATGCATTCGGGCCGCCTCCTTGAGCAATTCCTCGTAGCGTTCGGCATCGAAACCGTCGGGTTTGAAAGCAAGTCCGGTCTGCGCGATCGCGGTGATGCGTTCGATAAAGCGCGCCAGTTCAGCGAGGAGATCGGAATCCGGCATCGGAATCTTCCTTGTCGCGAGTTCGGCGAAAAATATAGCATGGCGGCGCGATGCGACTCCGATGAAGCTCATCCTCAGCCGCAAGGGATTCGACTCGGCGCATGGCGGATGCCCGAGCCCAATCCTGGACGGCCAACTATGCTCGCTTCCGATTCCCGACGCGGGTGCGTCGACGCGATACGCGAAGCTATCAGCGTTCAACGGCGCGCCGATCGCGAAAATCGTCGAAAACCTGACGCATGGGCGATTGAGCCGAAGCGACGGCGCGCATCTCGATCCCGATTTGCGCCGCGACGCGATCGCGCGAGCCGCCGGATGGCGTCCTATCTTCGGTCAGGCCGGAGCCGCGCAGAGCCATCTCGCCCGGCACGGGATAGGCCCGGGAGATCTGTTTCTATTCTTCGGATGCTTCCGGCGCGCGGAGAAGGTGGGCGGCGCGTTTCGCTTCGTCCGCGACGCGCCAAAAATTCACGTCATCTTCGGCTGGCTCCAGGTCGGTAGAGTAGCGCGCGCAAGCGATGACCTCGCCGCTGAAATTCCGTGGGCCAACGGACATCCGCATCTCGCGGCGCCCGAACGATACACGAACAACACGCTCTACTTCGCCAGCAACGGTCTCTCGTCAGTTGCTATCGACGCGAGCGGCGCAGGAACTTTCGACGTACTCCGGCCTCAGCTGATTCTCTCGCAGGCCGATCCATACATGGGATGTTCGATCTGGCGGTTGCCGCAGTGGTTCAATCCACGCGGGCGCGCTCCCCTCACCTATCACGGCAAGCCTACGCGATGGACGGACTGCTCGACCTCGACCCGCTTGCAGTCCGTCGGCCGCGGGCAGGAATTCGTGCTCGATGTCGAACAATATCCCGAAGCGCGCGGGTGGGTGCGCTCGATCTTTCGCGCCGCAAAACGCTAGCGGCTCGACGCCGAGTTGCACACCGACCATGCTGCATCTGCCAGCGCGGGAACCCGCTCCTTGCTGCTGGCGAACAGCGGATCGTCGGTCTGTCCGAGCACGAATCGCGCGTAACTGCCCTCCATGATAATCGCGAGCTTGAACAGTGCGAACGCCTGGTAGAACGGGAAGTCGCGCATCGCCCGCCCGGTGCGCCGCTCGTATCGATCGATCATTTCGCGCCGCGTCAGCCATCCTTGTGCGGCTTCCATGCTGGCGATCACGCCGCCCGACGCGCGGTCGGTCGGGTCGGGCCAGTAGGTCAGCATCCAGCCGAAATCGGCGAGCGGATCGCCAATCGTGGACATTTCCCAGTCAAGCACGGCGATCGCGCGCGCGGTTTTCGGATCGAACATCACGTTGTCGAGCTTGTAGTCGC
>PMOH01000189.1 GCA_003161515.1 Deltaproteobacteria bacterium | reverse complement strand
CGCAGTGACCGAGGACGATCTGATGTTCCTCGCGCACGTGCTGTGGAAAGATCCTGAAGAGCGGCCCAAGGTGGCCGAAGCGCTGCGCCGAATCGTCCGCGGATACGAGGACAAGCTGCAGGAGCTGGTGTTCGAGAGCCGCGAGCTGCGCGAATACGCGGAGGGCGCCTGGGAGAGCGAGGAGCTGCGGAGGCGCGCGCTGACCGAGGCGAATGCGAAGCTCGCAAATATAGCGGCGCGCTTCGACGTCCTGATGAAAGAAGCGTCGGACTCGGGGCGGGCGATCGCCAATGCGGAGCGGATGCGCGTCGAGGTCAAGGATATTCAGCAAGCCGTGTTTCGCAGAAGCGTCGGCGACTAGGAATTCATGCCGATCGAAGAATCAACGCCGGCGATCGTGCTACGCGCGCGCGATTACGCCGACTCGGATCGAATCGTCACCCTGTTGACCTTGCACGCAGGCAAGCTCAGCGGAATCGCGAAGGGCGCCAAGGCGTCGCGGTATCGCTTCGAGCGCAAACTCGAACCGTTTTCGCACGTCGTCCTGCACTATCGCCGCCGGCCGCACGGGCAGTTGGTGTTTATAACGCGCGCCGAGGCTGCCGACCTGACCCAGCATGTGCTCGACGACGACCTCGCGAAGATTGCGCTCGGCAGCTACATGCTCGAACTTACCGACGCCCTGACGACCGAGGAGAGCGAAGCGGCCGAGGCGTATCGTGTGTTGTCGGAAGGACTCGGCGCGCTCAGCACACGGTTCGCGGACGCGGCGCTGCGCCAGGCGTTCGAGATGCGGCTGCTCGGATGGGCAGGCTTCGGACTCGAGTTCACCCGCTGCCGCATCTGCGCGACCGCCAACGGCGACAGTGGCGCGACGGTATATTTCGTCGTCTCGCGCGGCGGGATCGTGTGCGCGAAATGCCGGCCGTCATTGGCGGAGGGCGCGATCAAACTATCGAGCAGGGCCGCCGCGACCCTCGCGCGACTGGGGATGCTGCCGATGAGCGATTCGCCGGGTTCGGAAGCTGCGGGTCCAGACGGCGCACTCGCACTCGCGCGGTTCATCGCCTCGATCGTTGATCGACGGCTGCGCAGTCAGGAATTTCTCGATTCAGTTTTGCCGGGCGCCGGTAAGGCTTGAGGTCTATCCGCCGGTTTCGCTCGCCGGAGTTTCTCCAAACATCACTTCAGGCGTGCGGTAGCGGCCGCCATGATGCTCGATCACGAAGATGCCGCAGTTGGGCGGCACGTGAGCGTCTTCCCACTTGCCGGTGACGTGCGCCCACACCGCCCGCATCACGCCGCCGTGACTGACGATCACGATCTCATCGTCAGGATATTTTTTCGCAACCGCGTCGAGCACCGGAGCGACGCGCTTGAGCACATCCTCATGACTCTCGCCGTTGGGCGCGCGCCACACCCACGAACGCTTGGGATCGAAGGTGGGATCATTGGCGATCGAGTCGTACGGCTTACCGGCGAGGTCGCCAAGACTCTGCTCGCGGAACCGTTCTTCGTATTCGATTGGGATGCCCAGTTCCGCAGCGATGATGAGCCCCGTCTCGCGAGCGCGCGCGAAGGTGCTGGCAATCAGCAGTATCGGCTGAAACTTCAGCTTGATTCTGACAGCCGCTTCCAGAGCCTGACGGCGCCCGAGGTCCGTGATCTTCGCCTCGCCGGACGTGGTGAAGCGCCGAATCGCGTTGCCCTCGCTCTCGCCGTGACGAACCATTATCAGCTTGCCCATAGGGTAGAAATTTTCTCCGAAAACTCTGTTTGATGCGAATCAACCGACGCCGCGTTTCAGGTCTTGGGCTTGTCCCCGCCGCTGGTCAGGTTCGCGAACGCGCGGAACGGCTCGAACAGATCGATCGGCATCGGAAAGACCGTGGTCGAATTGTTTTCGGTCGCGATCTCCTTGAGCGTCTGCAGGTAGCGAAGCTGAAGCGTGATGGGACTCTTGCTCATGATCTCGGCTGCGTCCGCGAGCCGCTGCGATGCCTGGAATTCGCCCTCCGCCGCAATCACCTTGGCGCGGCGTTCGCGCTCGGCTTCGGCCTGCGCCGCGATCGCGCGCTGCATGTCCTGCGGCAGATCGATATTTTTCAACTCGACCAGCGTGACCTTCACGCCCCACGGCTCGGTTTGTGAATCGACGATTTCCTGGATGCGCGCGTTGAGCTTGTCACGCTGACTGAGCAGCTCATCGAGTTCGGTCTGCCCGCCGACCGAGCGCAACGTGGTCTGCGCCAGTTGCATCGTCGCGAACAGGTAGTTCGCGACCTCGGTCACCGCGCGCGACGGATCCACGACGCGAAAATACAGCACGGCGCTGACCTTGACCGTCACGTTATCCTTGGTGATGACGTCTTGCGGCGGAATGTCCAGCGTCACGGTCCGTAGATCGATTCGCGCCATCCGCTCGAGCACTGGGATCACGAAAATCACACCCGGCCCGCGATAAGGAGTGAGCCGTCCGAGGCGAAAGACCACGCCGCGCTCGTACTCGTTGAGAACCTTGAGCCCGCTCAAAACGAAAATTGCGCCGATGAAGACGACTATGCCGATTCCGCTCGCCATCGCGATTCTCCTTCGCCCCCAAATGCGCGCGAGGCTTGTCGATACCCTATGCTATCGTGCGGACCATTCGAAATCTCGCGAGCTTCACGCCTTCTGCACTTGCAATTCCAATCCGTTGATCGACTTGACGCGAGCGCGCGCGCCGGGACTCAGTGCGTCATTGCTGACGGCGCGCCAAATCTCGCCATGCACGAAAACTTTGCCGGCCGTGCCGGGAGCAATCGCCTCGCGCACTTCGCCGACCTCGCCGACCATGCCTTCGACGCCGGTGCTCGCGCGGTTGCGGCGTTCGCGCGCAACGATATATCCGATGCCGAGAATGATCAGCGTCAGCGCCGTTGCGCCCCCGTATATAATGTTGCGATTCACCGCCAGGTCGGTCTTCGAAGTGTCGATAAAAAACAGCGAGCCGATGACGAATGCGGTCACGCCGCCGAGGCCGAGGATTCCGTAGCTGGTGACGAAGGCCTCGGAGATAAGCATTCCGACGCCGAGAAAAATCAACAGCAAGCCGGTCAGGTTCACCGGCAGGACCTGGAATGACGCGAGCGCGAGCAGCAGGCATATCGCGCCGGCAACGCCGGGAAAAATCACGCCGGGATGCGCGAATTCGAAGTAAAGGCCGATCAATCCCGCCATCAGCAGCAGATAGACAATGTTGGGATCGGACAGCACGTTGAGCAGTTGCTGACCGGGCGTCATCCGCGCGCGGCGCACTGCGGCGTCGGCCAGCGCGAGCGTCACAGTTTTGCCGGCGACCTGCACCTTGCGGCCGGTGGCTTGGGTCAGCAGGCTGCGAATGTCGGGCGCGACGATATCAACGACGTTTTTCGCCAGCGCCTCGCGCTCGCCGATCGCGATACTGTGGCGGACGGCCTGCTCGACCCAATCTTCGTTGCGGCCGCGCTGCTGCGCGATCGTGCGCGCGAAGGTCGCCGTGAAGTTCTCGATCTTCTGACCCATCGCGCCCTTGATATCCTCGCCGCCCTGCTCCACCGGATGCGCCGCGCCGATGGTCGTGCCCGGCGCCATCGCAGCCACGTTCGCAGCTTCAGTAATGAACACGCCCGCGGATGCGGCGCTGGCGCCCGACGGCGCTACGTAAACGATCACCGGCAGCGGTGCGGCAAGGATAGACTTGACGATCCTCTCCGCGGAATTGAGCAGACCGCCCGGAGTGTCGAGCTGGATCACCAACGCGCTGGCGCCGTCGGCATTTGCGGACGCGAGCGAATCGTCGATGTAGGACGCGGTCGCAGGATTGATCGATCCGTCAATCGTGATCAGTTCTACCCACGGCGGCGCATGAGGAGCGGTCTTCGCCGGCACGTCGGCGGCAAGAAGTCCTTGCGACACGAACGATCCAACCGCAATCGCCAATGCGGCGACAATCAGGAATCTGGCGCGCGAGTTCACGAGCCGGAACCGCCGCGCCGCGGAATCGGCATCCCGAGATACTTCATCACTTCCTGGATGTCCGCCCACACCAGCCGCTTGTCGCCCGGGGTGCGCAACAGGTACGCGGGATGAAACGTGGGCATGAATCGGATACCGCGAAAATCCTGCCAGTTGCCGCGCAGCTTGCTAATCGGAATCTTCACCTTGAGCACCGCCTGCACGGCGAATGTCCCCAGCCCGACAATCGCGCGCGGGCGCACGAGATCAATCTGCCGAAACAGAAACGGCTCGCACGCCGCGACTTCGTCGGGCTCGGGATTTCGATTGTCAGGCGGGCGGCACTTGATCACGTTGCAGATGTACACGTCGGCGCGGCTGATACCCATGCCGCGCTCGATGATGTCGGTCAGCAATTGACCGGCGCGACCCACGAACGGCTCGCCGCGAGCGTCCTCGTCGGCACCGGGCGCCTCACCCACGAACATCAAGTCCGCGTTGGGATTGCCGACACCGAAGACGAGATTGGTGCGGCGCGGCGCGAGCTTGCATCGCTGGCAATCTCCGATGAACGCGCGCAACTCGTCGAGAGTCGAGGATTTTTCGAGCCCCGGATATTTCGAGAACAGTTCGGTCGGCATCGGCGCGGCGTCAGGCTTGCTCGACGCGGGCACCGGCGTCGTGGGCAGAGCGCGCGGCGTGGAAGACTGAGAATTGGGAAGCCCTTCCATGCCCTCTTCGCGCAACTGCTCGACGTAGTCGCGGATCGTGGCGACCAGCGTACGGCGATCGAGCGGCGATGAAGCGTCCATCGAGGCTTATCTGACCGCGCGCAACCGCGAAGGTTTATCCGAACGGCTCGACTTCGGTTTGGTAGCGCGGAGCGCGACGATTCGGTCGAGGATCAGGTCTGCAACCGCGTCTTTGGACATCTGAGGATGGCTCTGGGAGCTACCGTCCGCGCCGATAAGCGTGACGATATTGGTATCGACTTCGAAGCCAGCGCCCTCCAGCGTTACGTCGTTCGCGACGATCAGATCGAGGCCTTTGCGTTTCAGCTTGGTCCGCGCGTTGGCTTCGAGGTCGTCAGTCTCGGCCGCGAATCCGATCAGAATGCGTGCGCCTTTCTTCGCCGCAATGCGCGGCATCTCGTCCGCGATCGATTCCATCTCGAGTCGAAGGCCGCGCGCGTCTTTCTTGAGCTTGCCGCTGGCCGGATTCGCGGGACGGAAATCCGCGACCGCCGCCGCCATGACGAGTGCAGTTGACCACGCAAAATTGCTCGACGTTTGCGCGAGCATCGCATGCGCTGTCACCGTGTCGATTCGCTCGACGCCATAAGGCGTCGCGAGCGCCGATGGACCCGCGACGATTCGCACTGCCGCACCGCGACGCCATGCCGCGCGCGCAATCGCAAAGCCCATCTTGCCCGACGAACTGTTCGACACGAATCGCACCGGGTCGATCGGTTCTCGCGTCGGGCCAGCCGTCACCAGGATGTTTTCGCCCGCAAGGTCCTGCGCGGAGAGCATCTTCTCGATTTCCGCGACGACGATCGCCGGGTCCGGCAGCCGCCCCTTGCCTTCATAGCCGCACGCGAGCGCACCCTCGCCGGGTTCGATAATCACGGCGCCGCGAGCGCGCAGCTTGGCGAGATTCTCAGCGACGGTCGGATGATCGTACATATGCACGTTCATCGAAGGCGCAAACGCGACTTTCGCGCGGGTCGCGAGCAGCACGGTCGTCAAGATATCGTCGGCGATACCGACCGCCGCCTTGGCGATCACGTCGGCCGTCGCGGGCGCGATCACGATCGCATCGGCGCTGTCGGCGAGCCGAATGTGCCCGATCTCCGATTCCTGCGTGAGCGAGAATGTGTCGGTGGCGACCGGATTCGAGCTGAGCGTCTGCAACGTGAGCGGCGTGACGAACTCGGTCGCGTTGCGCGTCATCATTACCCGGACGTTCGCGCCCGCATTGACCAGCAGACGCACCAGTTCCGCGGATTTGTACGCGGCGATTCCACCACTTACGCCGAGCACTATCGTCTTGTCCTTGAGCGGGAACATTGGGCTCACTGAGCGCTGGCCGGGGCGCGTGAGAAGCACTTATGCGCCGGCTTCGGCACATCGATATCAACAAAGTAGCGACGCGGGTATAGATAATCCTCGCCACTCTCGTCGATCACCCGCACCAGGCCGTGCCGTTCGCCATCGGGATCCGAAAGCGCGCGATAAACTTTCCGGATCTCCAGCGAAGCGCGATAGGATCTGTTCTGAACGCAGAGCAGGAAATGCCCGCTTCCATTTCTGTGAGTCAATCGCGCCATATCCGTTTCAGTTTAACCTCCTTTTTACCGCGGCCATGCGCCTCATACCAATGGACCTCACCGTTCATCATCGTACCATCGGCGAGCCGCACTCGCGCAACGCCCTTTCGCTTGCGCCATTTGCCATTGCCGTAGGCCTTGCGGAGCCGCTTAAGCTCGCGGATGCCCCCGAACGGGCGATAGTCTCAATGCTGGCAATTTTACCGAGAATTTCAAAGTGGATGAGCTTCAAGGCAATTCGCGATCAACTCGGCCGAGCGCTCAGTCATAATACTCTAGCCCGAGGTGCGTGATCAGATCTTCGCCGCGCATCCAGCGCAGCGTGTTCTTGAGCTTCATCAGCTGGATGAAAATGTCGTGCTCGGGATAAATGTTTGGCGCATGCATCGGCGCCTTGAAATAGAATGACAGCCATTCCTGGATCCCGCGCATGCCGGCGCGATGCGCCAAATCCATGAACAGCACCAGGTCGAGCACCAGCGGCGCCGCCAGGATCGAATCGCGGCACAGGAAATTAATTTTGATCTGCATCGGATAGCCGAGCCATCCGAAGATATCGATATTGTCCCAGCCCTCTTTCGAGTCGCCGCGCGGCGGGTAGTAATTGATTTTCACCGAGTGGAACACGTCGCTGTAAAGCTGCGGATGCAACTCGGGCTGAAGGATTTGGTCGAGCACCGACAGCTTGGTCTCTTCCTTGGACTTGAACGATCCGGGATCTTCGAGCACCTCGCCGTCGCGATTGCCTAAGATGTTGGTCGAGAACCATCCCGACATCCCGAGCATGCGCGCCTTCAGCCCCGGCGCGATCAGCGTCTTCATGAACGTCTGCCCGGTCTTGAAGTCCTTGCCGCAAACCGGGAGGTTGGTCTCGCGCGCGAGTTCGAGCAGCGCCGGCGTGTCGGTGGTCAGGTTGGGCGCGCCGTTGGCGTACGGAACCCCCATCTTTAGCGCGGCGTACGCGTAAATCTGGCTCGGCGCGATTTCCGGATCATTGTTCGCAAGCCCGGCCTCGAAGGCCTTCAACGTTTCATGCACCGCCGACGGACGATGGAAGACCTCGGTCGATCCGCACCAGACCATCACGGTGCGCGCGACGCCGGTGCGCTTCTGGAAATCCCGGATGTCGTCCATCAGCATCGCGGCCTTGTCCATCTTGGTGCGCGCTTCCTTCAAATTGGGGCCGCGGATGTTGCGCACATAGTCCTGATCGAAAACTGCATCCATCGGATGAAGTTTTTCCAGCGGCTCGCGCACCTGCTCCAGGAGCCGACGATCGAGCACGGCGGCGTTGAGCGCGGCTTCGTACGCGCTGTCTTCGTAAATGTCCCAGCCGCCGAATTCGAGATCCTCGAGCTTAGCGAGCGGGACGAAATCCTTGATCAGCGGCGTGCGTCCTTCGGTACGCTTGCCGAGACGCACGGTGGCGAGCTGCGTCAGCGATCCAATCGGCGCGCCGAGGCCGCGCTTGACCGCTTCGACTCCCGCGATGAACGTCGTGCTGACCGCGCCGATGCCAGGAAGCAGCACGCCGAGCTTGCCGTCCGCGGGGGCGATTCGGACGGGACCTTTGGTCGTCAAACTTCAGCGCTCCTTGGGGTCAGCCCTTTCGAAATCGCGACGGATATTCGGCGCCGAAGGTTTGATCGGGATGCAACAGGCGGGCGCGCTCGATCAGCACCTCTTCGGTCTCGGGAATGTTGGGATCGGGGATGCAACAATCGACCGGGCAGACCGCAGCGCACTGCTCCTGATCGAAGAAGCCGACGCATTCGGTGCACTTGTCGGGGACGATGTAATAGATGTCGTCCTTGATCGCGGGCTTGGTCGCGCCGTTGAGTTCCCATTGCGCGCCGCCTTCGTAAATCGCGGTGTTCGGGCATTCCGGCTCGCAGGCACCGCAGTTGATGCATTCTTCTGTTATCAGCGTGGACATTTTCGCGCTCCGAAAAAGGTCCTGGTTTCGACGAAGCGTTCGGACCGAACGGCAACAATATCGGCGCGTGGCAGGTGGAGCAAGTATTTCAAACCGCTGTCCGGTCAGTCGGCGACAGTGTTCGCAATCCGCCGCGCCAGTTCCAGAAACGCGATGCTTGCGGGATGCGCCGGGTTCGCGACCACGATTGGCATGCCGTCGTCGCCGGCCTGGCGCACGTCGGGGTAAATCGGAATCCTCGCGAGCAGATTCGTCCCCTCTTCCGCAGCCATCCGCTCGCCACCGCCGTAGCCAAAGAGTTCGTCGCGCTCACCGCAATCGGGACAGACGAAGTAACTCATGTTCTCGACCACGCCGAGAATCGGGCAATGCACCTGGCGAAACATCTTGACCGCGCGAGTAGCGTCGAGCAGCGCAACGTCCTGCGGCGTGGTCACGATCACACAGCCGTCGAGCGAGACCTGCTGCGCCAGCGTCAACTGCGCATCGCCGGTGCCGGGCGGAAGATCGACGATGAGAAAATCCTGGCTGCCCCACAGCGTGTCCTTCAGGAACTGCCGCACCGCGCCCATCACCATCGGTCCGCGCCAGATAACCGGCGCCTTTTCGCCGAGAAAAAATCCGATCGAGATCAGCTTCACGCCGTACTTTTCGATTGGATAAAAATTCTGCCCGCCCGCTGACTTCGGCCGCTCGTCACCGACGTTGAACATCATCGGCACCGACGGCCCGTAGATATCCGCGTCGAGCAGCCCGACGCTGAGCCCCAATCGCGCCAACGCCACCGCAATGTTCGCCGCGACCGTCGATTTGCCCACGCCGCCCTTGCCGCTGCCCACCGCGATGATGTGCTTGGTGCCCTCCAGCCGGACGCGCCCGGTCTTTTCGCCAAGCTCGGCTTCAATGCGATGCACTCGAAGCTCGACGCTTGGCACTCCAAGATCATGCGTCAACGCGCGATGAATACTCGCCGCCAACTCGCGGATCACCTCGTCGCGCTCAGTAACCTGCCGAAGAGTGATCGCATAGCCGCCATTCGGCGTCGGCTGCGCATCCTCAACCAGCCCAAGCGCAACAATGTCAGCCGAGTACCCGGGATACTTTACGTGTCCAAGCGCCTCAATAACCGCATCGTTAGGTACTTGTCGTGCCACTAATCCAAGTATCGCAGATGCATTAGCTGCTCGAAAGTATCGGGTATTAATCCAAGGATTCGTTGACAAGCCACGCGGGTCGGCGGACATAATGAAACCACTCTGATGAAAAGTCGCGCATACATAGTGAACGCTTTCTGGGACCCGGAAGCCAAGGTCTGGGTTGCCACGAGCGACGACGTTCCCGGACTCGCCACCGAGGCAGGTGACGTTGACAAACTAATAAAGAAACTCCGCGTTATGATTCCAGAGCTCCTCGAAGCCAACGGGCTCTTACCGCCCAAGCGTGGTCGCGCCGCCCGCGACGTTCCGTTCGAAGTTCGCGCTCAATATCACGAACATCTTCGACTGCAAGCCTAAGGACCGAGTTGCGGCTTGGTTTGAAGCCGGAGTCGCGGTGTGTCTCAGAGCTTTACTCCTCAATTAAAGAAGATCCTGCGCGCTGCTGGCTGCAGTTTCGTCCGCCATGGGAAAGGTGATCACGAAATCTGGACCAATCCTGCCACTCGGAAACAGTTCACCGTCGACGGCAAAATTCTGTCTCGAGACACAGCAAACGCGGTGCTCAAAGAGGCGGGCCTCCCCAAGGGATTCTAGTCGCGCACAAGTCGCGATTCTCTCGCTCACCGCTTCGTCGCTTTGATCGAAAAACTCGTCGAGATTGGATCCCTACACCGTAGTACGCATACTGTTTGACGGTAAGCGCGCTACGGGCTACATTGTCTCCCATGATCAAGAGCTTTCGCGATTCCCGCGCAAAAGCTCTTTTCGAACAGCAGGATGTACCTGCGTTGCGACATATCGAGCGCCCCGCGCGGCGAAAACTGGAAGCGTTGGACTCGGCTCGGCAACTGGGAGATCTTGCGGCTGCGCGAGGTAACAATCTGGAAGCTTTGAAGGGACCCCGTCTCGGACAGCACAGTATTCGAATCAACGACCAGTATCGAATTTGTTTTGTTTGGCGTAAGGGAGACGCGTCGAACGTCGAGATAATTGATTACCATCGATAAAGAGTCAGCGCCGACGCGGAAACATAGGAGCACAATCATGGCGGCAGCAAAAAAACTCTCCCCGATTTTTCCGGGCGAGATCTTGAACGAAGACTACCTAATCCCCGCGGGCATCAGCATCAACCGGCTCGCGATGGACATCCACGTGCCGGTGTCGCGCGTTTACGAGATCGTCAAGGGCGAGCGAGCGATCACTGCCGACACGGCGCTAAGACTGGCGCGCTACCTCGGCACCAGCGCAGAGTTCTGGATGAATTTGCAGGCGAAGTACGAACTGCGCAAAGCCATTGATGAGCGCGCAGCGAAGATCGATGCGGAGGTACGTCCGATGGCTGCGGCCGGACGCTGAGCAACCTATCTCAAGGCTTCGTCGCTTTGATCGAAAAAATTGTCGGGATCGGATCGCCTTCGACATGCCAGAGGCCATCGCTGGCCT
The DNA here is from genome assembly GCA_003161515.1 of Deltaproteobacteria bacterium. Taxonomy (GTDB): domain Bacteria; phylum Desulfobacterota; class Binatia; order Binatales; family Binataceae; genus Binatus. The sequence continues at coordinate 535 of PMOH01000189.1, read as the reverse complement.
GCTTCATGAACGGGAAATGCTGATAGATGCATTCGGCGAACTCGTGCAGGTATTCGATTCGCAGTCCCGTCGCCGCGAGCGCACTGACGATGTCGCCGAGCCGATACATCCATTCGTGCGTCTCGCAAACCGTCTTGCTGTGATCGGAATAGTCGGGACCGGGCGGGTCTTCGCGCATCGCGGTGTGAAAGTATGAGATCTCGAACTCCAGCTTGGTCGTGCCCGCGCGATTCGCGCTCATCTGGGTGAGCGGATGAAACTCCGCGATGTAGAAAAAGCCCCCTGGCTTGACGAAATGCGCCGCGATCTGCGCCCATCGGGTGATATCAGGCAGCCAGCACAATGCGCCGTACGAGGTGAACACGATGTCGAATTGCTCGTGCAGGACGTCGGGAGCGTCGTAGATGTTCGACTGGATAAATCTCGCGGGAATTTTCAGCTCATCGCTGATCGAACGCGCGAGCGCGATTGCCTTGTCGGAGAAATCCACGCCGGTGACGTTGGCGCCCATCCGCGCCCACGACATCGTGTCGAG
>PMOH01000253.1 GCA_003161515.1 Deltaproteobacteria bacterium | reverse complement strand
ACGCGCTCCGAATCTGTCACGGCACCCAACCCTGCTGGAATGCCGCTCGCCCGTCAAAACGCTGACCACGGCGGCGTCAAGTGCTATTGCTGTGGGATTGCGATGAACGCGAATCGAAAAGTGGACGTGGCAATCGTCGGCGCGGGCATCCTAGGCCTTGCGCATGCGTATTTTGCGGCGAAGCGCGGGAAGAAGGTCGTCGTGTTCGAGCGCACTCCGATGGCGCAAGGAGCGTCGGTGCGCAACTTCGGGATGATCTGGCCTATCGGGCAACGCGCCGGCGTCGTTCACCGGATGGCGATGCGCAGTCGTCAAATCTGGAATGAGATCCTCGACGCATCGCGATTACACTATCGTCCGACCGGCTCGCTCCACGTCGTCTATCATCAGGATGAAGCTGACGTCGCGCACGAGTTCGTCGAACGCGCCCCCGCGCTCGGCTATACCTGCACGTGGCTGTCACCCGCTGACGTGCTCAAGAAGAGCAAATCCGTAAACCCTGAAAAACTTCTCGGTGGAATCTGGAGTCCTACCGAACTCACTGTCGATCCACGGCAAATCCTGGCAAAGCTGCCGGCGTATCTCGCCGAGAAATTCGGCGTCGAATTCCGCTTCGGCACAGCAGTGCGGTCAATCCAGTTACCGCGCATCGAGGCCGGATCGGAAACCTGGGATGCCACGCACGCAGTTGTCTGCGGCGGCGACGATTTCGAAACACTCTTCCCGGAATTATTTGCGAACAGCGGTATCGATCGGTGCAAGCTTCAGATGATTCGCACCGCGCCGCAGAAAAACGGCTGGGAACTCGGCCCCGCACTCGCCGCGGGCCTGACGCTGCGCTTTTACCCCGCGTTTGAAATCTGCACTGCGACTTTGCCGAAATATAAGGAGCGGGTCGCGCGCGAACTCGCCGACTACGATCGCTTTGCAATCCATACGCTGATCTCGCAGACCGCGGACGGTGCGCTGACGCTGGGCGATTCGCATGAGTACGGTCTTGCCGTCGATATCTTCAACAAAACCGAAATCGACGAGCTGGTGATGAAAAACGTGCGCGAGTTCCTGGTTGCGCCGGACCTGACGATCGCGCAGCGATGGTACGGCGTGTACGCCAAGCATCCCGACAAATCATGGCTGGCGATCGACGCCGCGCCCGGAGTTCGAATCGTCACCGCGGTCGGCGGCTCCGGCATGACCTTGTCGTTCGGGCTGGCCGAACAGATGATCCGCGAGATGCATATATAATGAAGCAGCCGTATTCGGGGCCGGTGAAGGCGGTCATTCTCGATTGGGCGGGCACGACGGTCGATCACGGCAGCCTCGCGCCCGTGCGCGTTCTGCAAGAGGTGTTTGCCAAGCGNNCACATCAGAAAGATTATTTTCAATGAAAGCGTCTCCGCTCGATGGCGCAAAGCCGTCGGGCACGATCCGAGCGAGGCGGACGTCGAAGAACTCTTCGAGAACTTCCTGCCGCTCCAGCTCGAATGCCTGGTGAAATACTCAACCGTGATCGATGGAATCTCGGAAACAGTCGCGCGCCTGCGCAAACGCGGAATCAAGATCGGAAGCACGACCGGATACACGCGCGCGATGCTCGAGATGGTACTGCCGCCCGCCGCCGCGCAGGGCTATGCGCCCGACTGCGCCATTACGCCGGATGACGTCGGCGCCGGCCGCCCGCATCCGTGGATGATCTTCGCCAACGCGATCCGCCTGAAGGTCGAGCCGCTCGAGGCAATCGTGAAAATCGGCGACACGCCCGTCGATATCGAAGAAGGACTGCGCGCAGGCGTATGGACAATCGGCGTCGCCCGCACCGGCAACATGATCGGCCTGTCAGCGGAGGATTTCGCCGCGCTCCCGCCAGCGGAACAAGCAGCTCGGCTTGAGAGTGCACGAAAGCAGCTCGCAGCAGCCGACGCGCACGCGGTGATCGACGGAGTGGCCGACTGCGAGCATGCTATCGACGCAATCGAGGCGCGAATTCGCAACGGCGAGCGGCCTCAATAACGCGGGGAGCGGCGGGTGATTGGGCCGCTATCGCTTAGTGTGATGTGGGTGAGGGTTTGCTCGTCGTGGTTCATGCGCCATGACAGGAGCTTTTGCGCGTATTCGAGTACCTTCGGCACGTGCGAGGCGGCGCGCGCGAGGTTCACAAATTCGTCCGGGTCTGTTTTCAGATCGAAGAACAGTGGCGGCAAATTTGTGAAGTGGACGTATTTGTAGCGCTCGCCGCGAATGATGTTCATCGTGCATTGATGCATCGTGAGTCCCAGCGAGCGCTCGACTGAGCTGTCGGCGGGATCGCGGAAATCGAACTCCCAGTGCGCTTCGGTGCGCCATTTTTTAGGGCCAGCGCCTTCGAGGAATGGCATCAGTGACGCGCCGTCGCATTGCACTGGAATTTCAGCGCCAATCGCTTCCAGCATCGTCGGCATGATATCGACGTTTTCGGTGAACGACGAAATCACCGCGCCGCGTTCACTGTCGGCCTGCGGGCGCGGATCGCGGATGATTAGCGGGATGTGGTAGGAGCCGTCGAAGTAGCCGCACTTGCCGATTAGCCAGTGGTCGCCCATCTGCTCGCCGTGATCCGAGGTAAAGATGATGAGCGTCGAATCCCATCGCCCCGATTCCTTGATAAATCGAATCAGTCTTCCGATTTCTGCATCGACTCGGCTGATCAGTCCGTAGTAAACCGCCTTCAACCGTCGAAGCCGCTTCTCGTTGTCGGTCGCCCGGTAAACTTTGCGACTTAGCTGATATGCGAGCCATGGATGCTGATGCGCCTCGTCTTTCGGCGTGGCCAGGCGCTTGAATTTCGGCACCTTCGCGGGATCGTACATCGAGTTGTAAGGCTCGGGCGCGACGAACGGCGGATGAGGCCGCAGGATTGACAGGTGCGCGACGAACGGACCGTTCGCGCTTTTGATGTAGTCGATCGTCTTGCCGACGATGAACGCGGTGTCGTCGAATTCCGCCGGATACTTGAGCGGCTTGGGATTCGGCGCGCCGTCTTCGTAGTCCGGACCGGGCTCGCGATTCCCGTATGCGAAGCGAATATCCGCGGGCACCTCGAAACCGTTCGCCTTGAGCCAATCGGTCCACGGCGTCGGCGCGCCAGTCATCAGGCATACGGGGCGGATGCCGGGCAGCGGACCTTCGTAGCTCTTGAGCCATGGATCGTCGGCGTCGAGACCGCGCGGATCCTGGCTCGTGTCGGTGTATCCGAACAGCACCGGATCGTAGCCGCGCGCCACGGCCTCTTTGGCCCAGTTGGTGTGGCGTGCGTCGAGCGGAGTGCCGTTGGTGCCGCTGCGATGATTCTGCAGATACATCCCGGTGTGAAGCGACGCGCGACTCGGACCGCATGGCGCCGCGTTGGCGTAATGACGACGGAACAGCACTCCGTCGGCCGCGAGCGCGTCGAGATTCGGCGTGCGCACGGCAGGATGTCCGAGCGCCGAAAGACAATCGCCGCGCCATTGATCGGCGGTGATGAACAATACGTTGAGCGGCGATCCCATAATCGTGGCTGCTTCGCGGATAGTAGCGGCCACTCGCGCGTGGCGTCCAGCGCCGGGCGGCGCTACTTTGTTGGCATTCGTACACTGCTTCTTAGTGGAGGCTGAATGATTCCGTTTGCCGGTAGTCCTCTCGATCGCGCGAGCGAAAAGCGCACCGATTCGAATTGGGTCGAGTCCAAGCGGCGCGATCCGTCGTCGCTGATTCTTCCGATGTGGCGGCTCGAGCCGTTTCTTCTCGGTTCGGAAAAGTCGGAGCCGCCGATCGAGCTTGGACTGATTGAGCCAGGGATCGCGGACTCGCTCGCGGCGCCCGACGCTGTCTGTGTCTTCCTCGGACTCGACGGCGAGCGTGCACTTTTTGCACTTGACGTCTCGAACGCCGCCGACCCTGCAAACCTCGGGCCGCTGGCGGGACTCGGTTATTTTCGCGATCCGCGGGTGGCAGGCTCGATCGTGTCGATCAAGCACTCCGCGATCATCGCGCAGGCCAAGGCCATGATCGATTGGCATCGGCGCCATGGCTTCTGTCCGGGATGCGGTGCGCCGACGAAGTTCATGGACGCTGGCTATAGGCGCCTGTGCGGCAAATGTAACGCCGA